>NZ_JAZHLK010000022.1:0-71981 GCF_036549515.1 Aurantimonas sp. E1-2-R+4
GACGATCTCTGGCGTGCAGTCGGCAACATCTGCGACCTGTTCGAGCCCGAAGAATGTTGGAACTACCTCAAGGCCGCTGGCTATGTTGCAGATTAATCGCCTGACGCTCTAAGGGCACACCCCCCTAAGCCGCCGCACTGGCCACGAACGCGGCTTCGGCGAGCGGGATCGCCGCGGGCGTGCCGACGGTGATCCACAGGCCGCCGAGGCGCACGCCGAACAGGCGGTCGGCGTCGATGGCGTTGTCGAAAATGCGGTTGAGCGAGAATTTCTCTTCCCGCATGCCGGCGAACACCTGCGGCTTGAGGATCGCCGCGCCGGCATAGATGAAGGGCGACATGTCGCGCTCCTCGACGCGGGTAAGCCGCCCCTCGGCGTCCATGACGAAATCGCCGGGCCCGTCATAGCCGGTCGCCTGGCGCATGTCGGCGATCAACAGCGAGACGTCCATGCTGGCGGGGTCCCACAAGCTCGCCAGCAAATCGAGATTGTCGCGGTAGCCGTCGATCCAGAAGGTGTCGGAATTGATCACGTAGAACGGCTCGGCGCCGAGCTCGGGCAGGGCCTTGACGATGCCGCCGCCCGAATCCAGCAGCTCGTCGCGCTCGTCGGAGATGACGATCTCCATGTCCTTGCGCTTGCGTAGATGGGCGCGCATCAGGTCGGGCAGGTAATGGACGTTGACGACGACCTTCTTGACGCCGTTGCGGGCCAGCGCGTCGAGGCCGTAATCGATCAGCGCCTTCCCGCGAATTTCCACCAGCGGCTTAGGGATGGTCGAGGTGATCGGGCGCATCCGTTTGCCGAGGCCGGCGGCAAGCACCATCGCGGTGGTCGGCTTGAAGGCGGCGGCGGGTTTTTCGATCATGGGGTCTTATCCGAGAGTCTGATGGGCTGGGGCGCGTCGTCGTCGTCGAGGACGCCCCAGTCCTGGTAAAGGGCGCGGAGCGCGGCCAAAGCGGGATGGCCGAGCGTGCGCCGCAGATAGGCCTTTATCCGCGGTATGTGACGCAGATATTGCGGTTTGGCGTCCCGTTCCAGAAGGCGCACGAAAATGCCGAGGATTTTCGACGCCCGCTGAGCCGCCATGATGGCGTAGGCGCGCTGAAAGCTGTCCGCGTCGAAGCCGCCCTCGGCCTGGCGCAGCGCGACGTAGTGGGCGACCAGCCGGGCTTCGAGTTCCAACGGGATATCGACGCGCGCGTCCTGGGCGAGCGAGGCGACGTCGTAGGCCGAGGGGCCGATGACGGCGTCCTGGAAATCGATCAGCCCGATGCGTTGCCGCCCCGATTCGCCGGGCCGCCAGATGATGTTGGGCGAGTGGAAGTCGCGCAGGGTCAGGCTGGTCTCGGCGGTGGCGAGAGCGTCGAACAGGCCGTTCCAGATATCGGCGAAGGCCGCCCGCTCGTCGTCCGTGGCGGGACGGCCCTTGGCGCGGGGCAGATACCAGTCGACGATCAGCTCGACCTCGATCCGCATCGCGCCGCGATCATAGGCGGGCATAGGGTGGACGATGCCGTCCGCGACCGGCATCTCGCGCGGCCAGGGCGTGGCGTGCAGCTCGGCGAGGCAGGCGACGGCCGCCTCGTAGCGCTCGGCCACCGGCCGGCCGGCATCGTCGAGCAGCGTGTCCGAGCCCAGATGGTCGATCAGCAGCAAGCCGTTGTCGAGATCGGCCTTGCGGATCTCCGGGGCGGCGAAACCGGCCGCGACCAAGCTTTGCGCGACGGCGACGAAGGGGGGGACGTCTTCGGCGAGATGGGCGATGCGGCTGTAGGAGAGGCCGTTCTGGACCGGCGGCCCGTCCGGCTGGCGCTGCGCGTCCATCAGAACGAGCGTCTCGCCATTGCTCTCGACGGTCTCGTAGCGGCGCGTCGAGGCATCGCCGGTGAAGCGGCGGCGGGGCGCCTCGGCAAGGCCGGCTCCGGCGAGGAATTCGCGGATCGCGAGGCTGCGGCGGATGCGGGTGCCGGCGGTCTCGATCGCGCTGATCGTGGCGATGCGTCCGCCGCCCGGCGCCATGGCCAGTTCGACGACGATCGTGGCGGCGGCAAGGGCGCTCGGCGCGTTTTGCGGCCATTCGACGAGGGCGATGCCGTCGCAGGTGCTGTCTTCGAAGCCGAGTTCGTCGAGCTCATTGTCGCCGGCGAGGCGATAGAGATCGAAATGGGCGACCGGCGGCGTCGTCGCGTAGGCCTGCACCAGCGTATAGGTCGGCGAGGGCACGTCGAGGCCGGGGTCGTCGGCCAGCGTGCGGATCGCCGCCCGCGCCAGGGTGGATTTGCCGGCGCCCAGATCGCCCAAGAGGGCGACGACGTCGCCGGGGGTGAGCGCCAGCGCCAGATCGGTGCCGAGACGCCGCGTCGCCGGGTCGTCGGCCAGCGTCAGGCGGGCAATCGCGGCGAGCGGCGGGGATTCGGGAAACGTGTCGTCGATCATCCGCGGGGCATTTAGGGCGGTCACTCGGCCGCGTCCTCGAATCGCGCCTGCTCCGAACCGATCTCACCAGGCGAGGTGGGATCGAGCGGGAAGGTGCAGGTGACCGTGGTGCCGCGATCGGGACCTGAATCGATGTGCGTCGTGCCGTGGTGCAGTTCGACGAAGCTCTTGACGATCGACAGCCCGAGGCCGGCCCCCGATTGCCGTGCCCCGGCCGGGCTGGCCTCGAAGCGCTCGAACATCCGATCGATCCGGTCGGGGGCGATGCCGGGGCCGTGGTCGGTCACGCCGAAGGAGATCGTGCCGGCCTCGCGCCGCGCCGTCAGCGCGACCGCCGAGCCCGACGGCGCGAAGTTCGCCGCATTGGACAGAAGGTTGAACAGGATCTGGGTCAGGCGATGGCCGTCGGCGAAAAATGTCCCGCCGGCCTGGCTGAGATCGACATCGAGCGTGACCTCGGCGTCCGCAAGGCGCTCGCGCACGCCGTCGACCGCATGTTCGACCGTGGCGGCGATGTCGACCTCGGACAATTCGAGTTCCATGATGCCGGCGTCGACCGTGGCCAGGTCCAGAATGTCGTTGACAATCGTCAGCAGCGAAGAGGTCGAGGTCGAGATATAGCCGAGATACTCGTTCTGGCGTTCGTTGAGCGGGCCGGTATCACGCGAGCGCAGCAACGCCGAGAAGCCGATGATGTTGGTCAGCGGCGAGCGCAGCTCGTAGTTCACATGCTGGACGAAATCGTTCTTGATCTGGTTCGCCTGTTCCAGCGCCTCGTTCTTTTCGCGCAGCATCCGCTCGGCCTCGCGGGCGTCGGAAATGTCGGAGAAGGTCAGCATGGTCTGGCCGTTCGGCAGCGGCACGATACCGTAGGCGATGGTGTGACCCGAGGAGAGCGTCAGTTCGCCGGTCTCCGTATCGCGCCCGGCCTCGTCGAAGGCGGTGACCGCCTGGCTGAACAAGGGCCATCCCGCGCCTTGCGCGCTGTCGCCGTCCGCCGGGATCGTCACGGTCGCAAGGTCCGGCAGGGTGTGGATGCGGGGCCGCGACAGGAGATAGTCCGGATCGAAGCCGAACATCTCGGCGAAGGCCGGATTCGATAGCCGCAGCCGCCCGTCGCTGCCGAACACGGCGACTGCCTCGCTCAGATAGTCGATGGTCTCGCGCTGCAGCTGGACGGTCGACTTGACCTGGCTTTCCAGTTCCAGCTTTTCGGTGATGTCCTCGAACACCCAGGTGGCGCCGCCGCGCGGCTGCGGTGTCGCGATGACCCTGAGGGTACGCCCGTCCGACAGATGCCACAGCGTCTCCGTCGGCTCGGTCGCCCGATAGGCGGCGAGATCCTGGTCCTGGATTTCGCTGCGGAACAGCTTTTCCGTCGGCAGAATGCCGCGTGTCCTGAGATTGTCGAGCAGCGAAAGATGGTCGGGCTCGGACTCCAGATAGGCGTTGGTGAGGTCGAACAGCCGTTGCAGCGCCGCGTTGTAGTAGGTCAGGCGGGTTTTTTCGTCGAACCGCGCGACCGCCGTGGTCAATTGATCCAGCGTCTCGGACTGGCTGTCGATGGTCTGGCGCAGCTCCATGCGAACCTGTTCGGTTTCCGACACGTCGATCGCGATTCCGGCCGAGCCGAGCGGACCCGACGCCTCGACGACGGCGAAGTTCCGGCGGTCGGCCTCGACCACCGTCGACAGCTTGCCGGAGAAGATCCGATCCTCACTGAGGCGCGCGGCGATCGTCCGGCGATCCTGCTCGCTGAGAAATTCGATCTGCCGGTCGAGGCTGTCGGCAACCGTCCTCGCATCGACAGCACGCGCATAGGCCTCGTTGATCCAGGTCAGACGGGCGTCCTGATCGCGCAGCCAGATCGGCAGCGGCGCGGCATCGAAGAGGTTCTGCATCGTCTCGATCGTCGCGAGCGAGCGGCGGTGGGCGACATCGAGCTCATGAAGCCGTTCGCGCACGCCTTCCAGAAGGACGAACCGCACCACCGCGAGGCCCCCCAATGTGCTGCCCGTCGCCTCGATCATGCGGCCGCGCTGCAGGTCGATCTCGAGCCGGAAAGTTTCGGCGTCGCTACGCAGCCTGCCGATCGCTCCGGCGAGGCTCTCAGCGTCCTGCCGCGGCATCCAGTCGGTGAAGGCGAGAAAGCGCTTTTCCTCCGCTGGCGCTCCGCAGGTTCCGGGCAGGATGCCGAAGACTTCCGCTTCGCCCGCTCCGGCGTAGACGACGAGCCGTTCCGCGCCTGCCGCCAGAAGCGCGGCTCGCGCGTCGGCCTCGGCGCGGCTCTCGGCCAGGCTCGCGCGCAAGGTTTCGTTCTCGGCGGCGATCGCCGCGCGCTGGCGGATCAGGAAGACCGCGCTCAGCATGGCGGCACCCAGCAGCATGGCGAGAAGCGCGAGATACAACACGTCGACCGGGCTCAGCATAGCGTCGACGCCGCCGGCGATTGTGTACAGTTGGGCGCGGGCGACTACCGGCGTCAGGATGATCCCCAGAGCCAGGCTGGCCGCCGCGGCGATGGCCCCGTCGCTCGGCCCTCTGTCATTCGCTACCAGCCCGATGGGATCGGAATCGCTCCTTGTCCGGAAAGCGCCCGCGCGCCCGGATCCGAAACCCTCGATCATCTTGTCTGCCCCCGTATGTTGCCGCCGCTTTTTCGAGACATGACTCAAGGAAACGCGATCACGCCGGCCAGCCGCCCCCGGACCGCCGCGATTCGGTCATGGTAACTCCTGTAAGATCTTACGCAATCCAGAAGAAAGCGGGTCCGCCAAAAAGAAAAAGCCGCCGGGATAGCTTGCATCCCGACGGCTCTTCTGAATGTGCTGACGACGCGACGGTGTCAGTAACGGTAATGCTCGGGTTTGTAGGGACCCTGAGGCGTCACGCCGATGTAGGCGGCCTGCTCCTCAGAGAGGACGCTCAACCTTGCGCCGAGCTTGTCGAGATGCAGCCGTGCAACTTTCTCGTCCAAATGCTTCGGCAGCACATAGACTTCGTTCTTGTACTGTTCGCTCTTGGTGAAGAGTTCGATCTGCGCCAGCGTCTGGTTGGTGAAGGACGCCGACATGACGAAGCTCGGATGGCCGGTGGCATTGCCGAGATTGAGCAGTCGGCCCTCGGACAGAAGCAGTATCCGCTTGCCGTCCGGGAAGGTGATCATGTCGACCTGTGGCTTGATGTTCGTCCATTTGAGATTGCGCAGCGCGTCGATCTGAATCTCATTGTCGAAATGGCCGATATTGCCGACGATCGCCATGTCCTTCATGGCGCGCATGTCGTCGATGCGCACGACATCCTTGTTGCCGGTCGTGGTGATGATGATGTCGGCCGTCGGCGCCGCGTCTTGCAGCGTCACGACCTCGAAGCCGTCCATCGCCGCCTGCAGGGCGCAGATCGGATCGACCTCGGTCACCTTGACCCGGGCACCGGCGCCGAGGAGCGAAGCGGCCGAGCCCTTGCCGACATCGCCATAGCCGCAGACCAGGGCGACCTTGCCGGCCATCATCACGTCGGTCGCGCGGCGGATGCCGTCGACCAGCGATTCCTTGCAGCCATATTTGTTGTCGAATTTCGACTTGGTGACGCTGTCGTTGACGTTGATCGCCGGAAACGGCAGCAGCCCCTTCTTCTGCAACTGGTAGAGCCGGTTGACGCCGGTGGTGGTCTCCTCGGTGACGCCCTTGATGGCATCGCGCTGGCGGGCGAAGAAGCCCGGCGTCTCGGCCATGCGCTTCTTGATCTGCGCGAAGAGGATCTCCTCTTCCTCGTTGCCGGGATTGGACAGGACGTCCTCGCCGGCCTCGGCGCGCGCGCCGGTCAGGATGTACATCGTGGCGTCGCCGCCGTCGTCGAGGATCATGTTGGTGGGCTGGCCGTCCGGCCACTGGAAGATCTTGTCGGTATAGGTCCAGTAGTCCGTGAGGCTTTCGCCCTTGATCGCATAGACCGGCGTGCCGGTGGCGGCGATCGCCGCCGCGGCCTGGTCCTGGGTGGAGAAGATGTTGCAGGACGCCCAGCGCACCTCGGCTCCGAGCGCCTGAAGCGTTTCGATGAGCACCGCGGTCTGGATCGTCATGTGCAGGGACCCGGTGATCCGCGCGCCCTTGAGCGGCTTGTCGGCGCCGAATTCCTCGCGGCAGGCCATCAGGCCTGGCATTTCGGTTTCGGCAATGTCCATCTCCTTGCGGCCCCAGTCCGCGAGCGAGAGATCCTTGACGACGTAGTCGTTGGCCATGCGGCGTCCATTCGTGCTGGAAAAGAATATCGTGCCGGAGCCTGGCTCCAGCGTTCTCGGCGACGCCATAGCAGGCGGAGACCGTCGCGGCAAGAGGATATAAACATTTGCTTATGTCTTGATGGGGTGCGGCATTTTGACGGCACGGCGTTTCGCGGTAGCTTGGCCCGCTGGGATATCGTCGGGGAGGACGGCCGCATGGGCGTGAAGATTGCGCTGCTGGCTGCGGCCATGGCCGCTATGGGGGTGACGAGCGTCCAGACCGCCGCGGCCCAGACCGTCGCTGCCCAGATCGTTCCGGCGCAGCGGCCGGTGGCAACGGCGGACACCAAATGGCCCGACGGGTTCATCGCCTTCGCGCTTCCCTATTCCCCCCATGTGTTCGACCTCGTCGTCTATGCGGGCCGCAGTGTCGCCGAGATCACCTATGGGACGCGCCGCTACGATCCGGTGACGCGGTCGCTGGTGGTGACCGACCTTGAGATTCGCCGCGATGCGTTCCAGGCGAGCATTGGCCAACTCCGCGTGTCCGGCGACGAGGCCGTGTATGAGAACGTTGCCGTCGACACGCGGGCCCTGCCGCTCGATCCCACGACACGCGCCGTCTTGCGCAAGCTGGACCGGGAGATCGTGACGGGGGATGTCGCGTTGACCGGCCGCGTGGACGCGGCGGCGGCGGATTACGATCTGAGCGCGTCGCTGCGGATCGACGGTGCCGGCACGTTGGAGATCACCGCCGACCTCGAAGGCTTCCATATTCTCGCACCGCTCGAGGGTTTCGACGACGCCGAGGCGGGCGGAAGCCCGAAACTCGCGGGCCAGCTGCGATCGGCCCGGATCGCCTTCGCCGACGCAGGTCTCGCTTCGGTGCTGTACGAGGTCTTCGGCGGGCAGCAGGGCATGACCGCCGAGCAGGCCCGCGGCACGGCCTCGATGATGGCCGGAATTGGTGTGACGGCGCTATTTTCCGACCTGCCCGGGGGGCAGAGCCCGCGCCTTCAGGAGATGGCCCGCAGCTGGTCGGCGACGATCCAGTCGTTTTTGACCCAGCCGGATCGGCTCGAGGTGTCGCTTGATCCGGCATCGCCCCTCGACCTCGCCCGCCTGACGCAAGGGGCAATGGGCGCTGAGGATATTCTGGCTCTCAACCCGATGGTTGTGGCAGGAACGTCGCAGCTCATCGCGCTCGTCGATCCGACGACGATCACGCTCGCCCCCGACGGACCGATCGAAGCGGTCCTGCCGGCGGCCGAGGCGTTGATCGAAGGCCGGGGCGTTCCGCAGGATATCGCCCGTGGCGTGACGCTCCTCCTGCCCGCGGCCGGTTCGGACAACCGGGCCGCGATCGGCCTTCTTGCCCGTGCACTGGCGCTCGATCCCGGCGTCGCGATCGCCCAGGAGCAATTGCGCGGCGCTTATGTCGCGATGCTCCTGGCCAAGGCGGACCGGCTGTCCGTCCAAAACGCCAGTCTCGACGCGCTCCGCCGCCGGCTGAGCCCGGACGAGCTGGCCGTAGCCGAGGACGAGGCCTTGCAGCGCTGGCGGCGGACCAAGATCGGCGAATCGCAGCGCCAGATCGAGGTCGGCGCGTTCGAGGCGCATGATTGGTCGACGATCCGTCGCCTGGCGTTTGCTTATTACGAAGGCGCGACGATGCCGCGTAACCTGATGCGTGCCTATGGCTGGGCGTCGATCGCCGCCGCCGGGGGCGACCGGATCGCCGCCGGCCTGCGCGACAATTTGACGGCGGCGGTGAGCGAGGGCCGGATCGTGTTGCCGATGGAGCGGGCGCGCAAGGCGACCGACGATCTGTGGGGGTTGATCATCTCCGATTCGTCCGCTGATGGTGCCCCCGATGCCGACGCGGAGCAGCCCGATGTGAAGGCGTCGGATTCCGCGTCGCCGGGATCGCCTTCCGTTTCTCCGGACGGGACGGCTGAAGGAGCGCCCGACGCGGACGACGGCAATGCAGCCGACCGTCCCGGCTCGGCTGATTAAGCGATGCGGTCCGCCGTTCAGGCGGACTCGCCGAAGCGATCGGCGACAAGCGCTTCGATCGCATCGAGCGCGGCTTCGGCGTCCGCTCCCCGCGCGGCCACCTCGATCACCGTTCCCTGGCTGGCCGCCAGCATCATCAGGCCCATGATCGACTGACCGCCCACGGTCAGGCCATCGCGCGAGATCGTCAACTCGGCGTCGAAGGCCTCGGCGGTCTGGACGAAGCGGGCGGAGGCGCGGGCGTGCAGACCACGCCGGTTGACGATTGTCAGGCTGCGCGGCGGCGGCGGCCCATCGGCGCCCTTGCCGCGGGGGGGCGCGACCGCGACAGACGGGACTTCCGACCCGGTCACCGTCTTTGGTTTTTCATGAGGGTCAGAATTGTCGAGGCGTCGCGTCATCATTTTCCGCTGAGGACGCGGCTGGCGACATTGATGTATTTGCGGCCGGCTTCCTGTGCGGCGACGAGCGCCTCGGCAAGCGGTTTTTCCTCCCGCACGCTCGCCAGCTTGATCAGCATCGGCAGGTTCACCCCCGCCAGCACGTCGACATGGGTGCCATCCATCACCGAAATGGCGAGATTGGAAGGCGTTCCGCCGAACATGTCGGTGAGGATGATCACCCCGTCACCCCGTTCGGCGCGGGCGACGGCCTCGACAATGTCGACGCGGCGCTGCTCCATGTCGTCCTCGGGGCCGATCGAGATCGTCTCGAAGGCGTCCTGCGGACCGACCACATGTTCCACCGCGTGCCGAAATTCGTCGGCGAGCCGGCCGTGAGTCACGAGTACCAACCCGATCATGCGCACAACGCTTGGATTGCCTGGCCCGACATTTGATGAACTCCCTAAAATCGGCGACCGGTCTCACCGGTCGCCGTGACCTGGCGACGGCAGGCGCATCAGCCTCCGGTCAGTAGCGGGCGCATCTTGTCATCCTGCCGCCGATGCGCAAGTCAAATGATAGCGCATACCCGCAGGAATCGATCGATGAACGTCATCGACCGTCGACCAAGGGCGACATGACAAGGGAGACGAGGATGTCGGCGCCGAAGGCAGCAGCGCGCGCGGGCAGGCGGGCATGGCGCACGCTGACATCGAGAATCGTGATCGTGCCGTTCTCCGGCAGGCGCTCGATCGCCGTCGGATCGCACAAATCGACGACGAGGCCGAGGTTGGCGGAAGCCACAGTTTCCTCGCGCAGGATGCCGATTCCCGAAACCTCGATCAGCCCGCGCAGATTGGCCGGAGCGCTCAGGACAATGCCGGCGTCGCTTCGCGTTACGACGACCCGGTCATCGGCCACGAGGCGGGCGGGAAGGCCGAGCGAAGCGCCGCGCCGCAAGGCGGACAGGCAGAGCGCCGACTTGCCGCTGCGCGCCGGGCCGCGAACCAGGACACCCAGACCGCCGA
Organism: Aurantimonas sp. E1-2-R+4; assembly: GCF_036549515.1. Taxonomy (NCBI): domain Bacteria; kingdom Pseudomonadati; phylum Pseudomonadota; class Alphaproteobacteria; order Hyphomicrobiales; family Aurantimonadaceae; genus Aurantimonas; species Aurantimonas sp. E1-2-R+4. Next base: position 10,089 of record NZ_JAZHLK010000022.1, read on the forward strand.
TCGCGATCGCGCAGCCGTGCAGATTGGCGGACTGGCTCATTCGGCCGGCAACGAGACGGTGAAGCGGGCGCCGGCGACACCATTCGGCGCGTCCCCGTCCTCGATGTTTTCCGCCCGCAGCGTGCCGCCATGGGCCTCGACGATCTGCCGGCTGATCGACAGGCCGAGGCCGGAGTTCTGTCCGAAATCTTCCTCGGCCGGACGGTCGGTGTAGAAGCGCTCGAAAATGCGGTCGATGATCTCGGCCTGGATGCCCGGTCCGTTGTCCTCGATCGTGACGACGACGCGCTGGCCGCGCCTACGCAAGAGGACATCGATCCGGCCGTTGGTCTCCGGGACGAAGGATCGGGCGTTCTCGATCAGGTTGGTGAACACTTGGCCGAGCCGCAGATCATGCCCGGTAACGACATGGCCACGCTTCATCGAAGCGGGCAATCGTTGCTTCTCGAAGGTGATCTTCACATCACGGCGCGCCCGCGAATTGCCGCGGGCGCCATCGACTACAGAGCGTAAAAGCGCGGCCAGATCGACCTTCTGGGCGATCTGTCGGGCAAGTTCGGCGTCAAGGCGCGAGGCGTCGGCGATGTCGGTGATCAGCCGGTCGAGCCGCCGGACGTCGTGCTGGATGATCTCGAGCAGGCGCTTCTTGGAGGTTTCGGTGCGGGCCAGCGGCAGCGTCTCCACCGCGCTGCGCAGCGAGGTCAGCGGATTTTTCAGTTCGTGGGAAACGTCGGCGGCGAAGGATTCGATCGCGTCCATACGCGCATAGAGCGCATTGGTCATGTCGCGAAGGGCGGTCGCGAGATTGCCGACCTCGTCGGCGCGATCGCCGAAATCGGGAATCGCCGCCCGCTCGTCGACGCCGCGCCGAACCCGGATCGCCGCCGCCGAGAGGCGCCGCAGCGGCGTCGCGATGGTCGAGGCGAGCAGGATCGACAGGACGATGGTCACGATCGCGGCGACGGCGAAAACCCGGACGATCGCCATGCGCTCCGCCTGGACGATCTTGTCGATGTCGCCGCCCTGGGTCGACAGGAGCAGCACCCCGAGCACGGCACGGAAGCGCTGGATCGGCACCGCCACCGAGACGATGAGTTCCGCGCTCTCAGTGGCCCGTACGACCGTGGCCGGGCCACCGGTCAGTGCGTTCATCACCTCCGGATAGGCGGCGCCCGATCCGCCCGGCGTCTCGCGATAGATCGGCAGGTCGCTGCGCTGGAACAGATGACGGAACCAGTTGACCGCCGCGTCGACGAAGGCCGGCTCCTCTTCGGCCACGGGCGGCAGATTGTAGCGCAGGATCTGGCCGCGCGAATAAAGATGCCGCGAATCGAGGATCAGATTGGCGTCGCGGTCATAGAGCCGCGCCCGCGTGCGGGTCGGCGAGATCAGCCGGCGCAGCAATGGCGCGACGCGCTCCGGATTGATCGGAAACTCCAGGCTGTCGGTGATGTCGGCGCTTGGGGCCAGCGTGTCACCGGCCTGCAGTTCTAGGAGGCGCTCTGGATCAAGGGTGATCGAATTGGTCTCGACCGTCGCCGAGGAGGCTATTGCGCTGGCGATGATTTCGCCTTGGGTCAGAAGGCTTTCGACGCGCGCGTCGATGAGGCCGGCCCGGAACTGGTTGAGATAGAGGATGCCCGAGACGAGGACGATCAGCGCCACGAGGTTGAGGAAGACGATGCGCCGCGTCAGCGAGGAAAAGATCGTATGGCCGAGCAGTCGCCGCGCCTGATAGAGGACGCGTCGGATCAGCGGCAGCCGCCGCAGCCGTTTGCGCAGGATTGCCTCGCGGCGCTGCCCCTTCGGCCCGACACCGCTGCCGTCGTCCTCGTTGGGCTCGGCTATCGAGACCATGCGCGCCTCAAGCTTCGCGGAAACGATAGCCGACGCCGTAGAGGGTCTCGATCATGTCGAAATCGTCGTCGATCACCTTGAACTTCTTGCGAAGCCGCTTGATGTGACTGTCGATCGTGCGGTCGTCCACATAGACCTGCTCGTCATAGGCCGCGTCCATCAGGGCATCACGGCTCTTCACTACGCCCGGCCGCTGGGCGAGCGAATGGAGGATCAGGAACTCGGTCACCGTCAGGGTGACCGGCTGGCCCATCCAGGTGCAGGTGTGCCGTTCCTGGTCCATGACCAGCTGGCCGCGCTCGAGCGAGGATTCGGGCGTCGGCACGCCGGTCTTGGCGACGCCCTCACGCGCAGCCCCACGCCGCAGCAGCGCCCGCACCCGCTCGACCAGAAGCCGCTGCGAAAACGGTTTGCGGATGTAGTCGTCGGCGCCCATTTTCAAGCCGAAGAGCTCATCGATCTCCTCGTCCTTCGACGTCAGGAAGATCACTGGCAGATCGGACTTCTGCCGCAGGCGCCTGAGCAGTTCCATGCCGTCCATGCGCGGCATCTTGATATCGAAGATCGCAAGATTGGGTGGGCGCGACTGCAGACCTTCGAGGGCGGACGCCCCGTCGGTGTAGGTCTCGACCCGGTAGCCCTCATTCTCAAGGGCGATGGAAACCGACGCGAGAATATTCCTGTCGTCGTCGACCAGGGCGATCGTAGGCATTGCGGTACTCTCCATTTTCCACCCTCCACGCGACATCGCTGTCGTTTGAAGCGCCCAGCTGTCTCGCCGGTTGCCGACGGTCTTTTGTCCGGCGGCAGGCCTGTCCCTTCTGGGAGAAGGCCGGTCGATCCGGACCTCCCCGCTGTTGGCGCGATAGTATCGCCCATCTGCGGTAAATGTGGCGGAATGACAAAATTACAAAGCCGCGGGCGCTAAAGTCGAAAGGCCGCGCCCGCGTTGCGGAGCATCGTGCGAAAAAAATCGCCGACATATCAAACGATTTGTAGAGCGGATCGAACCGATTAGAATGATCCATCGCCAGTCTAAATCGATTAACATCCTGTTTCGATTAAGCATTCCCAGATGAATCGGGTTGATCGGCAGGCCCTCGGGCAGTATCAAGCAGGTCTATTGCGAGACCGCTTGCTGAGGAGCGGCCGCACGGCATGGGAGATGACGGGTGGACGAGATCGGCACGCGCAACGCCAATAGCGGGATCGAGACGACGGGATTGTCGGATCTGTCCTCGGTACGGTGGAACCTCAAGGAAGCGGAACTGGTGGAGACCGCCGTCAGGCGGGGCGAGGGACAGTTGACGGCGCACGGTGCTTTTGCCGCCGTCACCGGCAAGCACACGGGTCGATCGCCGAAGGATAAATTCCTCGTCCGCGACGACACCACCGATCCCGTGGTCTGGTGGGACAACAACGCGGCGATGGAGCCCGAGGTTTTCGAGCGGCTCTACGACGATTTCAAGGCCGCCGCGAAAGGCCGTGATCTGTTCGTGCAGGATCTGATCGGCGGCGCCGATCCGGCCAATGCGATCCGCGTGCGCGTCGTCACCGAATACGCCTGGCACTCCTTGTTCATCCGCACGCTTTTGATCCGTCCGACCGAGGATCAACTGAAGGACTTCGTGCCGGAGATGACGATCATCGACCTGCCGTCGTTCAAGGCCGATCCGGAGCGTCACGGCTGCCGCTCCGAGACGGTGATCGCCGTCGACATGACGCGCAAGATCGTCCTGGTCGGCGGCAGTTCCTATGCCGGCGAGATGAAGAAGTCGGTGTTCTCGGCACTCAATTTCCTCCTGCCGGAGCGCGGCGTCATGCCGATGCATTGTTCGGCCAATGTCGGTCCGGACGGCGACGCGGCGGTCTTCTTCGGCCTGTCCGGCACCGGCAAGACGACCCTGTCGGCCGACCCGCACCGCACCCTGCTCGGCGACGACGAGCACGGGTGGGGCGAGGATGGCATCTTCAATTTCGAGGGTGGCTGCTACGCCAAGACGATCCGCCTGTCGGCCGAGGCCGAACCCGAAATCTTCGCGACCACCCGCCGCTTCGGCACGGTGCTGGAGAACGTCGTGCTCGATGCCGACCGGGTGCCCGACTTCGACGACGGTTCGCTCACCGAGAACGCCCGCGCCGCCTATCCGCTGCACTTCATTCCCAATGCGAGCGAGACCGGCCGCGACGGCCATCCGAAGAACATCATCATGCTGACCGCCGACGCGTTCGGCGTGATGCCGCCGATCGCCCGGCTGACCCCGGCCGAGGCCATGTACCACTTCCTGTCCGGCTACACCGCGAAGGTCGCCGGAACGGAAAAGGGCGTGACCGAGCCCGAGGCGACCTTCTCGACCTGCTTCGGCGCACCGTTCATGCCGCGTCACCCCTCGGAATACGGCAATCTCCTGCGCGATCTGATCGGTCGCCACGACGTCGATTGCTGGCTGGTCAACACCGGCTGGACCGGCGGCGCCTACGGCACCGGCCATCGCATGCCGATCAAGGCGACTCGCAAGCTTCTCGCCGCCGCGCTCGACGGCTCGCTGAAGGACGCCGAGTTCCGCACCGATCCGAATTTCGGCTTCCAGGTGCCGGTCGCGGTGGAGGGCGTCGACAGCGCCATCCTGGACCCGCGCTCGACCTGGGCCGATACGGCGGCCTACGACGCCCAGGCGAGAAAGCTGGTCGAAATGTTCCGCAACAACTTCGCGAAATTCGAGAGCCACGTCGATGCCGACGTGCTCGAGGCCGCGCCGGCCCAGGCGATGGCGGCCGAATAGCCCCGCCACGCAAAGACCGTTCGTTCGAGCAAAGGCTCGCGGCCCCGGCTGCGGGCCTTTTCGTTTGCCGATAGGCGCGGCGTGAGGCGGGCGCGTTGCGATCACCGAAGACCCTCTATAGTGCGATCAGGCCGAACCGGGATCGCAAGGGAAGCCGGGCGGCAAGCGAAGGGCGAGGCAAATGGCGGGGGAGAACGATCTCAAGATCAACGATCGGGTGACGATTCCCGACGCCGATCTCGAGGAGCAATTCATCCGCGCCGGCGGCCCGGGCGGCCAGAACGTCAACAAGGTCTCGACGGCGGTGCAGCTCCGGTTCCTCGGGAGTCAGTCCACTGCGCTGCATCCCGATGCGCATCGCCGGCTGCTGCGGCTGGCCGGTCAGCGGGCGACCAAGGATGGGAATGTCCTCATCGAGGCCTCGCGCTTTCGCAGTCAGGAGCGCAACCGCGAGGACGCCAGGGAGCGGCTGGCCGAGCTCGTCCGTGAGGCGCTGAAGCCGCCGCCGCCGCCGCGCCGCAAGACCAGGCCGACCAAAGGCTCGATCGAGCGCCGGCTGAAAGCCAAGAAGGGCCGTTCCCAGACCAAGCGGATGCGCGGGAGCGTGGATGATTGAGGTCGGGTGCCGGTCATCCGGTTGAATGGTACGGCGCGCAAACGTCCGCCGCCTTTTCAAGTTGCGGGAAAGGAGTAAGCTGGCGACCTTCTAGAACGAGCGCGGCGTCCATACCACAAAGGGGATCGATATGCCCGAACGACACAAAGGGATATGTTTCTGTGGCGCCGTGGAAATGGAAGTGAAAGGCGAGCCGGAGGCCATGGGTTACTGCCATTGCGGGTCCTGCCGGTCATGGTCTGCTGGACCGGTTAACGCATTCACCTTGTGGAAGCCGGAAAATGTGAGCGTCACGAAGGGGGCAGAGTTTATCGGCCGGTTTCAGAAGACGGAGAAAAGCGACCGTCAATTCTGCACGAAATGCGGCGGCCATATCATGACCGACCATCCGACCTTTGGCTTGACCGATGTCTATGCCGCGACGATCCCGAGCGTCGCTTTTGTCCCCGGCGTCCACGTGAACTATTCCGAGACGGTCCTGCCAATGAAGGACGGCTTGCCCAAGTTGAAGGACTTCCCAGCCGAACTGGGTGGCACGGGCGTGGCTGTCCCCGAATAGGATTGGGCCAGAAAAAGCCCGATAGGATACCGGCTGATATGTCCGCCGGGGCGCGCGGGCGCGTGCGGCGAGCTTCACCAAGCGCGGGCCCGTGTCGGATGCCCAGCCTCCTTCCCTCCTGACGATTACGTGATCGCGAAAAGTGAAGCCGGTTGCGGCCGGCTTCGTATCTCCCGCATCCTCCCAAGTCGGGACGGAACGTTTCACCAACGAAACAGGGAGACTTCCAACATGATCAAGACTCTGATCCGCACCACCGCCATCGCCTCGCTCATCGCCGTCGGCACCGTGGGCGTCACCTCGGCCAGCTTCGCCCAGGACATGCCGATGGTCGGCGGCGCGCCGATGGACCCGGCCAAGACCATCCCGGAAAATGCCTCGGCCGCCGACAATCTCACGACGCTGGTCGCGGCGGTAAAGGCCGCCGGTCTCGTCGAGACGCTCGCCGGCGAGGGACCGTTCACGGTCTTCGCGCCGACCAACGAAGCCTTCGAGAAGCTTCCCGACGGCACGGTCGAGACGCTGCTGAAGCCGGAAAACAAGGATCAGCTCACCAAGATCCTGACCTATCATGTGGTCCCGGCGGCGGCGACGTCCCAGGCGGCCATGCAGATGATCAAGGACGATGGCGGCAAGCATAACGTCACCACCGTTTCGGGCGGCACGCTGACGCTGCAGATGGACGGCGACAAGCTGGTCGTCATCGACGAATCCGGCAATGCCGCGACGGTCACCCAGGCCGACGTCATGCAGGCAAACGGCGTCGTGCATGTGATCGATAGCGTGCTGATGCCGAAATAAGGCTCGGTCCCGATCACGGCGGGCTGATGTCGCTCCTGCCGATGTGATCGCCCCCGCGCCCTTCGTGAATGGCGCGGGGGCCTCAGTGCCCCTATTGTCGCGACGATCAGCTGCCGCGTCGCGACGTGGCAACTACCCGTGCGGCCGGGGAGGTGACGGCGAATGCCGCCTCGTCGAACCAGGGAGACCATCATGATGAGACGCAATTTTCTGCTGAGCACCGCGGCGATGGCCGCGACGGCCATCGGCGGCGGTCTGTTTTTCGGCTCGCGCGCGAAAAGCCGCGAAGCGGCGTTTCCGGTGTCGCTGACCCCGGACGAGTGGCGCGCCAAGCTGACGCCGGAACAGTTTGCCGTTCTACGTGAGGAATCGACCGAGCGCCCCTTCACCAGCCCGCTCAACGACAACAAGCAGGCGGGCGTCTATGCCTGCGCCGGATGCGATACGCCGGCATATTCCTCGGCGAACAAGTATGATTCCAAGACCGGTTGGCCGAGCTTTTGGGCGCCGCTGTCGGCGTCGGCGATCGGCACCAGGACGGACTACGCGCTGATCTATCCGCGAACCGAAGTCCACTGCGCCACCTGCGGCGGGCATTTCGGCCATATCTTCGACGATGGTCCGGCGCCGACTGGCAAGCGGCATTGCCTGAACGGCGTGGCGCTAGCCTTCAAGCCGGGCGCGACCACCGCCTCCTGACCCGACGGGCAGGTTCGACTGGACAAGCCAACGGCGGCCCGGCTCGGGTCGCCGTTTTCCGTTTGGCAAGGAAACGGTGCCAGTATCGTGACATCCACGGCACCAGCGCGATGGATTGAATGGCCGGACAGGCGACGCCATATGGAGAAGTGAAAGCCGGAGAAGGTGCCGCTAAAGGGCCATCTCCCAGAAAGTCGCTTCTTGAAGGACTTGGCAGACCGATGAGCCGTATGACGCCGTTTTCCAGCCCGCTTCTGCTTGGCTTCGACAGTGTCGAAAAGACCCTTGAGCGGATTGTTAAGGCTGGCGACGGCTACCCGCCCTATAATATCGAACGTATCCGGCCTGGCAAGGACGGTAAGATATGCGACGACCTGATCCGCATTACCCTTGCGGTCGCCGGTTTCAGGCCGGAGGAGTTGGAGGTCACGACCGAAGAGAACCAGCTTTTGATCCGCGGTCGCCAGAGCGACGAGACCGAGCGCGAATATCTGCATCGCGGCATCGCCGCGCGGCAGTTCCAGAAGTGCTTCCTGCTCGCGGACGGTATGCGGATCATCGGAGCGCGGTTGAAGAACGGGCTTTTGTTCATCGATCTGGCAAAGCCGGAGCCTGAGCGAATCGTTAAGAAGATCGAGATCGCGGTCGCCGACTGACCGAGTATCGCGTAGCCTTTAAAGGAGACGGTGCCATGACCGAACACCAGATTTCGACTGTCAGCGAGACCGATCTTGCCGCCATCGGCGAGGGCCATGTCGCGTATCTGCGCCAGATGACGTCGGACGAGATGCGGGCGAGATTCCCCGCCGCGCAATCGATCCGCCCCGGTCTCAATCTCTGGGCCTTGTTCTCGGCCGACGGCACGCCGCTGGCGGTGTCCGACGACCGCGGCAGCATCCTGGCGAGCGCCAACGAAAACGAGTTGGAGACGGTCAGCCTCCACTGACGGCGACCGACCACGACGACAGACCAAGGCGACCATGCCGGACCGGCGTGGTCGCCTTTTTCGTGGGAGATGGAGAAAATCAGGCGGCGTTCTGTGCCGAGGCGCTGGTCATCAGCGCGTAGAGCGAACCGGCATCGCGAGCGTCGCGGATATTGGCGACGGTATCCCGGTTGCGCAATAGCCGCGCGACCTTGGACAGCGCCTTGAGATGGTCGGCACCCGACCCCTCCGGCGCGAGCAGCAGGAAGACGAGGTCGACCGGCTGGTCGTCGAGCGCGTCGAAATCCACCGGACGCGTCAACCGCGCGAAAACACCGACGATGTGATCGAGCGCCTGAAGCTTGCCATGCGGGATGGCGATGCCGTTGCCGACGCCAGTCGAGCCGAGCTTTTCGCGCTGCAGGATGGTCTCGAACACCTCGCGCTCGGGCAGCCCCGTCAGCGACGCTGCTTTCTCGGCGAGTTCCTGAAGTACCTGTTTCTTCGATGTGGCCCGCAAGGCGGGCAGAATCGCCGCGGGTTCGATGAGCGTCTCGAAATCCATCGCTGAGGTGCCTCTTGCTGCGGAGCGCGTCAACCTGAGCCTTGAACCTTGCGCGGCGCTCAAGCGTCGCCAGCGTAGGTCGATGGATCCACCCAGCCGTAATTGCCGTCGGGCCGCCGGAAGACGATGTTGAGATCCCCGGATTTGGCATTGCGGAAGACAACGACCGGACCGTCCTGCCGGTCGAGTTCCATCACCGCGCCGGCGACCGAGTGAGTTCCGACCTTCAGCGTGGTTTCGGCGATGATCGCCGGCGAGAAGTCCTCGGGAATTTCTTCCTCTTCATCCGGGATCGCCGCCATGACGGAGTAGGCCATGTCGCGGCCGTTGACGTGTGGGCGGTGATCCTTGAGCCGACGCTTGTAGCGCCTGAGACGCTTCTCGATGCGCTCGGCGGCGTCGGCAAAGCTGGACTCTGGATCGTGCGCCTCACCGGCGGCCTGGAAAACCACGCCGGTGTCGAGGTGCAAGGTGCAATCGGACGAGTAGCGGGCGGCGTTTTTCGAGATCACGACGGTGCCGGAGAAATTGCCGTCAAAATATTTGTCGACGGCTTCGCTCAGCCGTTCCTCGATCCGCGTCCGGAACGCCTCGCCGACGTCCATGTGCTTTCCCGATACACGAAGGCTCATGCTTGAAAGCTCCTGTGAGATGACCGTTTCGGCCTCTGGTGCCGGTCAAGTGAAACGCGCCGGGCGGGCGTTGGATGCCGTTTGGTCCGCAATTTTCACGCGGCGACGGTGCCGGATCGCGCGGATCCGACCGAATTCACGAAGTGGCGCCTTCTAGGGATGAACGCCAAGACTGTCAACGCGGGGATCATGGCCCATCCCCCTTTCCGCAAAAGCCCGAGCATCTCTCTGGTCTGCGCTACCCCGTGGTCCCTCGTCAAGAGGCCAGCCGCCGCGCGTTCATCTCGCGCCGACGCTGGATCGACGACGGAATGCCGAGCGCCTCGCGGTATTTCGCGACGGTTCGCCGCGCCAGATCGACGCCTTCCTTGTGAAGGATGGCGGCAATGTCGTCGTCGGACATGACCTTGCCGGGACTTTCGGCGTCGACCAGCGCCCTGATTCGATGTTTGACCGTCTCGGCCGAATGGGCATCGCCACCATGCGCCGAGGCGATTGCCACGGTGAAGAAGAAGCGCATCTCGAACGTGCCGCGTGGCGTCGCGATGAATTTTGACGCGGTGACCCGACTGACGGTCGATTCATGCATTCCAATCGCTTCGGCGACCGCCATCAGCGTCATCGGCTTCAGCCCCTTAATTCCATGGGTCAAAAACCCGTCCTGGCGGCGCACGATCTCGCTCGCGACCTTGACGATCGTCTTGGCCCGCTGGTCGAGCGAGCGCACCAGCCAGTTGGCCGATTGCTGGCATTCGCCGATGAAGGCGCGATCGTCGTCCGAGAGGCAGCCGCCGCGCACGGTGCGCAGATAGGCGTTGTCGACGAGCACACGCGGCAACGCGTCCGGGTTGAGTTCGACCCGCCAGCCGCCATCCGGCGCTTCGGTGACGATGACGTCGGGAATGAGGGTCTCGAAACCCTCATGATCGAAGGCGTGTCCGGGCTTGGGATCGAGGCCGCGGATCTCGGCGAAGATATCCATCAGACCGGCATCGTCCTCGCCGGTGAGGCGTCTAAGCGCGGCGAAGTCGCGCCGGGCAAGCAGATCGAGATGGGCGAGAACGGTCCGCATGACCGGGTCGAACCGGCCCTGGCGTTGCAGCTGGAGCATCAGGCATTCGGCAAGATCGCGTGCGAACAGCCCGGGCGGCGTCGCTTCGCGCTGAAGGATCACGAGCGCCGCTTCGACGTCGGTCACCGCAACGCCGAGATCGGCGGCGAAACTCTCCGGGGTGATCCGCAAATAGCCGCACTCGTCGAGAAGCTCGATCATCGCCTCGCCGATCTTGCGCTCCAGGCCGGGCGCCAGCGCGTCGGCGACTTCACCGCGCGCGTGGGCGTGAAGGGACGGGCGGTTGTCCGCCAGGTCGTCGATGCCGAAATCGGAACCGGTCCCGATCAGGCGCGTCTCGCCGCGCAGGCTCGGGCCGGATTGCGCTGGCCTGTCGTCGCCGGCGTCATCGCGTCCTGAAAAGCCGCTCTCGAAGGCCGCGCCATCGCTCGCGGCGCCGGTCAAGCCGCCATGCTCCGGATCCTCGCCGACGGCCTTGTCCGTATCGGCCGGATGGCCGTCCGGGCTCTCGGGCGCGGGCTCGTCCGACGCGGCCGTATCGGCTTCCGCGATCAACGGATTGCGCTCCATCTCGGTCTCGACGAAGGCTTTCAGTTCGAGATGGCTGTATTGGAGCAGGCGAATCGATTGCAGCAGCTGGGGCGTCATCACCAGCGATTGCGTCTGCCGCAAGTGCAGTTTGGCGGAAAGAGCCATGAGACGCCGATATACTCACCTAGGTATGGGCTGCTGCCATGGCGCGATGTCCCAGCACCGCGCACGCGCCGCCCGGCACTTGCCCGCGAAAGCTGGACGGGCGGCAACCCTTGCCGCCTCATCAAAGCGGGTCGTCGCGTTCTTTGTCAATCGCCGCGTGGCGGCGCTGTCGCGGCTCAGAAGCTGAATTCGTTGCCGAGATAGAAGCGGCGCACATCGGCGTTGTCGACGATCTCCTGAGGCCGACCGTGCGTCAGGACGGCGCCGGCGTGCATGATATAGGCGCGGTCGATCAGCCCCAGCGTCTCGCGGACGTTGTGATCGGTGATCAGCACGCCGATACCGCGCTTGGTCAGGTGCCGGACCAGCCCCTGAATGTCCGAGACGGCGATGGGGTCGACACCGGCGAAGGGTTCGTCGAGCAGCATGAAGGTCGGCTTGGAGGCAAGCGCGCGCGCGATCTCGCAGCGTCGGCGCTCGCCGCCGGAGAGCGAGGTCGAGGCCTGCTTGCGCAAATGACTGATGTTGAATTCCTCGAGCAGCGCAGTGAGCTCGCGCTCGCGGACTGCGCGATCGGGCTCGACCACCTCCAGAACGGCGCGAATATTGTCCTCGACCGACAGGCCGCGGAAGATCGAGGCCTCTTGGGGAAGATAGCCGATCCCCAGCCGTGAGCGCCGATACATCGGGACGCTGGTGATGTCGTGGCCGTCGAGGACGATGCGGCCGGCGTCGACGGGAACGAGCCCGGTGATCATGTAGAAGCAGGTCGTCTTGCCGGCGCCGTTCGGGCCGAGCAGGCCAACGGCTTCGCCGCGGCGCACGCCGAGCCGCACGTCGTCGACGACGCGCCTGCCGCGGTAGGTCTTGGTCAGCCCCGTGGCATAGAGCGTCCCGACGGCGTCGTCGGGACGATCCTGACCCACCCCTTCTGGACCGGAAACGGCGTCGCCCTCGGCGGGCGAGCGGCGCCGAATCTGTGCCGACGTCCCGGATTCGGCGGTCGTTTGAAACTTCACGCGTTCGACCTCAATGGCTCTACCAATCGCTGCTACTGGTCCGGCGTCAGCATCATTCGTACCCGGCCGCCACTGCCGCCACTGTCGCCATCACCGCAATTCGTGCTTTCGAGGCGGGCGAGACCCGTCTGCATCTGGATTGTCAGCCGGCAGCCCTCGGCGACGTTCTGACCCTGCGACAGGACGACGTTTCCGGTCATCACGACCACTTCGCTTTTCATATCGAAGGTCGCCTGTTCGGCGGTCGCGACCTGATCGGCGGATTTCACATAGACCTTCTCGCTCGCCTCCAGTCGCTCGATCTGGCTGGAACCGCCCGGCAGCGCGCTGGTGCCCGTTTTTCCGCCGGACGCTCCCTCCTGCGCCTTGGTATAGGAAACCACAAGCTTGCCGGTCCTCAGTTCCGTCTCGCCCTGCGACACCTGGACATTGCCGGTGAAGGTGGCGACCGCCTTGTTGTCATCGACGTCGAGCTGGTTCGACTCGATCGAGATCGGTTGGTCGCCATTGATCTGGAGGCCGGTGAAACTCTCGCCGAGCCCCTGCTGCGCCGACACGGGCGCGGCGAAGATCAGGCTCGCGAACAGGGCGGCATACAAGGGAACCGCGCGGCCGAATTTTGACGATCGCATATCTTACTCGTTTCTCGAGGCTTGTTCTTGACTATCGGAGGACGGGCCCGGATTGAGAACCATTTTAACGCGCCCGCCGAAGGAAAAGACCTTGCCTCCCTCCGATACGGTGAGCGTGTCCGAGCGAATGGTCTGGGCCGGGGTATCGATCGCGACGGGTCCCTCGCCGTCCAGGGTTCCTTCGCCAAGATCGATGTCGGCCGCCGCCAGATTGATCGAGATGCCGCTCGTCGTCTCGACGGTGATCCCGTCGCGGAGCTGCAATCTCTGGTTGGTTTGATCGTAATTGCCCGATTCCGCCGTGATGTCGGCGGTTGTATCGTCATCGACGGAGACTGTGGCCTTCACCATTTCCAGATCGACACCGCCGCCGTTCAGTGACTGGATGGCGCGCTCGGCGACCAGATCGTAGGGCCGATTGCTGCTGTCGAGCCCCGACATGCGTGGCGCCTGCATCACCACCCGGCCGTCAGAGATCGAGGTGTCGGCGACGGAAACGTTGTCCGGCAGGCCGCGGGCCAGCCAGGTCACCGCGATTCCGAAGGCGACGATCAGCGCCGCGACCGCCGGCAGGCCGATCTTCAACACCCGCACGAGGCGCGAGTGCCGTCGTGCCCGCGCGAATTCCCGCTCGGTCCGCGTGCTCGCGCCGTGCCCGGTCGGCCTCGCCGGCGAGGCCATCAGCCTGGCTGCGCGCCTTCCGGTTGGGTTCGTGTCCACCGTCAATCGGGTCCTCTCCGTCCTGGCTCGGTCCATCGACGCCCGCGATGCGCCTTGTCCAGACTTACGGCGATCCGACAGCAATACGGGCTTTTTGCGTCGAAGCCAAAAACTTGCCGTAAATTCTTAACCTGAGGGAATGAACGTTTCGTGTGGCTTCACAGGACGCGCGGTTCCGGCTAACCCTCGCCGCAACGCGCAATCCTATGGAGCCGTCCATGTCCGCAACCGCCGAGGACCTGATCGATCGCCGTCGGCTGCGCCGCAAGCTGAGCTTCTGGCGCGTGGCGGCGGTGGTCGTCGTGGCGCTCGCCGCCCTCGCCGCCGCCGTTTTCTCCGGTTTTGACGGCGCCGCCACGTTTTCGTCGCGCGATCAGATCGCCAGAGTGGCGATCGAGGGCCTGATTACCGAAGACCTTGACCTTCTCGACCTTCTCGAAAAGGTCAAGGACGACGACGCGGTCAAGGCAGTGGTACTGCGGATCGATTCGCCGGGTGGAACGACCGTGGGCGGCGAGGCGCTCTACGAAGCGGTGCGCGCCATCGCCGCCGTCAAGCCGGTGGCCGCCGAGGTCGGAACGCTCGCCGCCTCGGCCGGCTACATGATCGCTTCCGGCGCCGATCACATCGTCGCCCGACGAACCTCCATCGTCGGCTCCATCGGGGTGATCTTCCAATATGTCGACGTCTCGGAACTGCTCGACACCATCGGCGTCGAGGTCAACGCGATCAAATCCTCCCCGATGAAGGCCGAGCCCTCGCCCTTCGCGCCCGCGCCGGAGGAGGCTAAGGCGATGATCCGCCGCCTGATCATGGACACCTACGAATGGTTCGTCGCGCTGGTCGCCGAACGGCGCGACATGAGTCTGGCCGAGGCGCGCGCCCTCGCCGACGGCTCGATCTTCACCGGCAGCCAGGGGCTCGAGCGCAAGCTGGTCGATGCGCTGGGCGGCGAAGCCGAGGTGCGGCGCTGGCTGGAGGATGATCGCGGTGTGACGAAGGGGCTCAAAATTGTCGACCGGGAACCCGAGACCGAAGGCTATGCGTCGCTTTTTACCGCCGCCAGGGCGATGCTCTTCGGCGCGTTCGGCCTCGATCCTCGCGCCGCCTCGCTCCAAACCGCCCTTTTGCGCAAGGTCGGCCACCTTGACGGCATGGTGTCGCTCTGGCAGCCTTTGGATGGGCGCGCGCCACTAAAGTGAAGTCGTGGAAATATTTGACGTTTCTCATTGCAAAACGGGACGCGCTGAGAGTTCGGCGGTCGGAAGCGACCGGGCCGGACACCAAGAGGGGAAAATCGCTTGATCAAGTCGGAACTCGTGCAGGCGATCGCCAGCCGCAACCCGCATCTCTACCAGCGCGACGTCGAGACGATCGTCAAGGCGATCTTCGACGAGATCACCGAGGCGCTGTGCGAGTCGAACCGGGTCGAATTGCGCGGCTTCGGAGCGTTCTCGGTGAAGAATCGCCCGCCCCGATCGGGGCGCAATCCGCGCACCGGCGAAGCGGTCGAGGTCGAGGAGAAATGGGTCCCGTTCTTCAAAGCCGGCAAGGAATTGCGCGAGCGCCTGAACGAGGAGTGAGGCAGGCGTCGACCGCGATACCCGTCCGAATGATTGACGCATCCGGTTCGGTGCCCATTTTCAAACGATGACAAGGCCCGCGGGTGCCGGTGCAGGGGCGCCGCAACTGACAGAGGTCCGAGGCGTAGGCATGATTTCGAAAATACTTTCATTGCTCATTCTGGTTCCTCTGGCCATCGTGCTGGTCGTCTTCAGCGTGGCCAACCGCGAGGCGATCCCGGTTTCACTCGATCCGATCGGCTCGATGCCGCAGCTCGCCTTCGAGGCGCCGCTGTTCATTCTTTTGATGGGGTCGGTGATCATCGGCGTCGTGCTGGGCGGGATCGGTACCTGGCTGACCCAGGCGCATTACCGGCGCAAGTCCTGGAAGCGCAAATACGAGGTGGAGAAGCTGCGGCGTGAAACCGAGGAGAACAAGGCGAAACTTCGCCAGCTCCAGGAAGAACGTGACCGCGCCTCCTACGGGCAGGCCGCCTCCAATTCGACGGCACTGACGACCTCACGGGCGGCGTAGTAGGAGCTGCGTCATACCAAACCTGCGGGTATGGGTGACCGAGCCGGCCCTAAGTCGCACTCTCGTCAAAAGGCCCGCCATGCAGCGGGCCTTTGCGTTCCAGATAGTCCGCGATCCTTCGCCGAGGCGCTTGCCGCGCCTCAGACGGATTCGGTCGTGCCTTCGGCCGTGGCCGTGCCGCCTGAGACCGTCTCGGCAAAACAATCGAAGAACTGTCCAGCGAGCTTCTTGGCTGTCGAATCGATCAACCGCCCGCCCAACTGGGCGATCTTGCCGCCGACCTGGGCCTTGACGTCATAGGTGAGGATGGTGTCCGCACCATCCTCGGCCAAGTGCACGTCGGCGCCCCCCTTGGCGAAGCCGGCGATGCCGCCCTTGCCTTCGCCGACGATCGAATAGCTTTCCGGCGCGTTGATATTCTCCAGACGAACCTCGCCCGAGAATTTTGCCTTGACCGGGCCGACCTTGGTGACGACCGTCGCCGCCATCTCGTTCTCGCCCGTCATTTCCAGGCTCTGGCAGCCGGGGATGCAGGCGCGAAGAACGTCCGGGTCGTTGAGCGCGGTCCAGACCTTCTCCCGTGGCGCCGACAGTCGATATTCGCCCTTCAGATCCATGTTGATCCTCCCTGTTTGGCGGGCGCGAGTTCTGGCGCCCGCAATATGTTGCTCGCGACTTGCTGCACGTTTTTGGTCGCTTTGCCAAGCTGCCACGGAACCGCTAAGGAGCGCTCTGATCCACAGTAGCAGGGAGTTTCGCCTTGGCGCGAACGCGGCGGCCGAACCACAAGACGGCCACGAAACCGGCTCGGACGGTGTCCCGCAAGCATGAGGCGGACCGGCCGGAGCGCGCGCGCCCGGGCGGCGACGAACAGCGCGGGGGCGGCCGACCCGGCCGACCGGTGGAGCCATCGACGCGGCTGACGCTATCCGAGCGAGTGGGCGCGCGTCCGAGCGAAGAAGGGCCGCTGATCCTCACCGTGGAGCCGACGGAAGATTACGCGCTGATCGATTCGGGCGGCGGCGAGAAGCTGGAGCGCTATGGCCCGCTGCTGGTTCGCCGGCCGGAAAACCAAGCGATCTGGCGGCCGCGGCTGAAGCCGGATGAGTGGCAGAGGGCCGACTCTGTCTTTACCGGCGACACCGACGAGGAGGGCACCGGCCGCTGGCGCTTTCCCCATGCGCCGCTCGGCGAGACCTGGCCGCTCGTTCATGACGGGTTGTCCTATCAGGGCCGGTTCACCTCCTTCCGTCATGTCGGCGTGTTTCCCGAGCAGGCGGCGCACTGGGCCTATGCCGAGGCCGCGATCCGCGCCGCCAGCCAAAAGACAAACAACCCGGTGCGCGTGCTCAATCTCTTCGGCTACACCGGCATCGCCTCGCTCATCGCCGCCCGCGCCGGGGCCGAGGTCACTCATGTCGACGCCTCCAAGAAGGCGGTTGGCTGGGCGCGGGAGAACCAGGAGATGGCCGGGCTCGGCGCGCGTCCGATCCGCTGGATCTGCGAGGACGCGATCCGCTATGTGGAGCGCGAGGTCAAACGCGGCAGCCGCTATGACGCGATCCTGCTCGACCCGCCGAAATTCGGCCGGGGTCCGAAAGGCGAAGTCTGGCAGCTCTTCGACGATCTGCCCTATTTGCTAGGTCTCGTCCGTGAACTCCTATCGGATCGTCCGCTGTTCGTGATCCTCACCGCCTATTCGATCCGCGCTTCGTTCTACGCCCTGTCGGCGCTCATGGGCGAAAGCTTTCGCGGGCTCGGCGGCAATCTGCAATCGGGCGAACTCGTCATCCGCGAGGCCGGCGACGAGCCGCGCCTCCTGTCGACGTCCCTCTTCTCGCGCTGGAGCGCCGACCATGTCTGATCGTCCACCACCGGCCTCGGGCGCCGAACCCCGGCCCCACTTCGCCCCGACGGGCGCGCCAGGCCGGGTCAAGGAGGTGTCCAGCATCTCCAACCCGATCATCAAGGATATTCGCGCGCTGGCGCAGAAGCGGCATCGCGACGAGACCGGTTTGTTCCTCGCCGAAGGCCTGAAGCTGGTGATCGACGCGCTCGACGCGGGTTGGGAAATCCAGACCCTGATCGTCGCAAAGGCCGAGATCGGCCAGGAACTGCTGGCGAAAACGGCGGCGCGGACCGTGTCGCTCGGCGCCGACCTCGTCGAGGCAAGCGCCAAGGTGCTGGAAGCCATCACCCGCCGCGACAATCCCCAGAACGCCGTTGGCGTCTTCCGCCGCCGGCTGACGCCGCTCGCCAAGCTCGATGTCACCGGCACCAACGTCTTGGTGGCACTTGACCGGGTCCGCGATCCCGGCAATCTCGGCACCGTGCTGCGCACCGCGGACGCGGCCGGCGCCTCCGGCGTCGTGTTGATCGGCGAGACCGTCGACCCGTTCTCGCTGGAAACCGTCCGCGCGACGATGGGCTCGATCTTCTCGGTTCCGCTGGCGCGGGCGAGCGAGACGGAATTCCTGGAATGGCGCAAGCGCTTCAAGGGCCTGGTCGCGGGCGCCCACATGGCGGGAGCGATCGACTACCGCAAACCCGATTACGGCGCCGGGGCGACGGTGCTGTTGATGGGCAACGAGCAGGCCGGCCTGACCGACCGGCTCACGGAGGCTTGCGACGTCCTGGTGCGGATTCCGCAGGCGGGGCGCGCCGACAGTTTGAATCTCGCGGTCGCCACCGGCGTGATGCTGTTCGAAGTGCGCCGGGGAGCGCTCAGCCTGTGATGCGCGCGTTCATCGGTTTCAACGTCATTCTCGTCGCAGTCGCGGTCATTGCCGACCAGGCGATCAAGGCGCTCGTCGTCGCCACGATGGATCTGGGCGAAGCGATCGAGGTCTTGCCCTTCCTCGCGCTCTATCACGCCCGCAACACCGGCATCGCCTTTTCGATGTTCGCGGGGTTCGGCGATGTCGGGCTGTCGCTTCTGTCCGGGCTCGTTCTGGCGGTGGTCCTTTATCTCTGGGTGAAGACGCCACCCGAGCGACGTCTCCTCCATCTCGGTCTGGCGATCATCGTCGGTGGCGCGATCGGCAACCTCATCGATCGGGTCCGGCTCGGCTATGTCGTCGATTACATTTATTTCCATACGCCGGTCTGGGATTTCGCCGTTTTCAACCTGGCCGACGCCTTCATCACCGTGGGCGCGGTCGTGATCCTCGTCGAGGAGTTCATTCTGGCGCCGCGGCGCGGGACGGTCGCCAAGGTCGGTGAACCCCGCGATTGACATCGCCGGTCCCCGCCCTCAGTCGAATATCAGAACGGGAGTGATGCAATGAGCGAGACGTTTCGGGCGATCCTGGTATCGCGGGACGAGCAGAAGAAGCAGTCGGTGAATGTCGTGGAGATGGCGCCGGACGATCTGATGGACGGCGACGTCGACGTCGCCGTCGAAGCGACGACGGTCAATTACAAGGATGGCCTCGCCATCACCGGCAAGGCGCCGATCGTGCGCCGCTGGCCGCTGATCCCCGGCATCGATCTGGCCGGAACCGTGATCCGTTCCACCCACGCCGACTGGAAGGAGGGCGACAAGGTCGTGCTCAATGGCTGGGGCGTCGGCGAGACCCATTACGGCGCCTATGCCGGCCGCGCCCGACTGAACGGCGACTGGCTGGTGCCGCTGCCCGAGCGCTTTTCGCCGAAGGACGCGATGGCGATTGGCACGGCCGGTTACACGGCGATGCTGTGCGTGCTGGCGCTGGAGAAGGCCGGAATGGGGCCGGATCGTGGGCCGGTGGTCATCACCGGCGCTTCCGGCGGGGTCGGCTCGGTCGCGACGGCAATCCTGTCGAAGCTCGGCTGGCATGTTATCGCCTCCACTGGCCGGCCGGACGAAGCCGGCTGGCTGACCGATCTCGGCGCTGCCGAAATCATCGATCGCGCCGAACTCTCCGAGCCCGGCAAACCGCTGGCCAAGGAGCGCTGGGCCGCGGGCGTCGACGCCGTCGGCAGCCACACGCTGGCGAACGTCCTGGCGGCGACTTCCTATGGCGGCGCCGTCGCATGTTGCGGGCTCGCCCAGGGTATGGACCTTCCGGCCTCGGTCGCCCCGTTCATTCTGCGCGGCGTCTCGCTGCTCGGCGTCGATTCGGTGATGGCGCCGAAACCGCGGCGGCTGGAGGCGTGGCGCCGGCTGTCGACTGATCTCGAACCGGAAAAGCTGCGGTCGATCGCGACGGAAATCACCTTCGACGGCATTCTCGATGCCGCCAAGGACATCGTCGAGGGCAAGATCCGCGGCCGCGTCGTCGTCGACATGACGTGAACCGACCCGCGTCCGGGACGTTGTTCGTCGCGGCCACTTGAGTGATAGTGGCGGCGGTACGGTCACAAATTCTTCGCTGTCGATCGCTATGGCACTGCAGCGCGGAGTTGGCCGGACGGAGGATGCGATGATCGGACAGGGCACGAGGCAGGCGCCACTGATCGGCGCGGGATTGACGGCACCGGATCCTGGCGCCGCCGGTCTGGCTACGGTTCCCGCGAGGTTGCGCCACCTGACCCGGCGGTTCGATCCGATGTCGCCCGTTCTCGGGCGGATCGGGCAGCTCGAGGTCCGCCTGGCGCGCCGGCCGGCCGAGGTCAGGGCGTCGCAGAAGCTGCGCTATCACGTCTTCTACGAGGAAATGAGCGCCCAGCCGTCAAAGTTGCAGAAAATGACCCGCCGGGACCGGGACGGCTACGACCGCTATTGCGACCACCTTCTGGTGCTCGATCACACCCGGGGCGGCGGGATCCCGAACCGCATCGTCGGCACTTACCGGATGTTGCGCGGCGAGATGGCAACTCTCGCCGGGGGCTTCTACACCGCCCAGGAATTCGACATTGCGCCCATGCTTGCCAGGCATGAAGGCACCCGGTTTCTGGAACTCGGGCGCTCCTGCGTCCTCAAGGAATATCGCGGCAAGCGCACCGTCGAACTGCTCTGGCAGGGGATATGGAGCTACGTGCTCGGCCACGACATCGACGTGTTGTTCGGCTGCGCCTCGCTGGCGGGCACCGATCCCGAGGCGCTGGCCGTGCCGCTGGCCTTCCTGAGACAGAACGCGCCGGCGCCGGCGGAATGGCGGGTGCGTGCCCATGCCAAGGTAGGAATTTTCCCACCGGAATCCGCTGACGCGGTCGATGCGCGCAGGGCGCTAGCGGCGCTGCCCCCGCTGCTCAAGGGTTATTTGCGGCTGGGCGGCTATATCGGCGAAGGCGCGGTCGTCGACCATCAGTTCGGCACGACCGACGTTCTCGTCGTGCTGCCGCGGGCCAACATCAACCCGCGCTATATTGGTCATTACGGCGCTGACGCCAGCCGCTTCGCCGCCTGAAGAGCGCGCGTGGCCTGATCTACTGGCCGATCCGCACGATGCTGCGGGTCTTCAAATCGACCAGCACCGGTTCGCCATTGTAGTAGAAATAGGCGAGCGTGGAATTGCCGTCGACCTGTT
This sequence comes from Aurantimonas sp. E1-2-R+4, assembly GCF_036549515.1. Classification (NCBI taxonomy): domain Bacteria; kingdom Pseudomonadati; phylum Pseudomonadota; class Alphaproteobacteria; order Hyphomicrobiales; family Aurantimonadaceae; genus Aurantimonas; species Aurantimonas sp. E1-2-R+4. Next base: position 31,212 of record NZ_JAZHLK010000022.1, read on the forward strand.
GCAGCGCAATCGTATCCGGCACGGAATCGCCGAGTTGCGGCGCCGTCGGCAATCGTGCGTTGTCGCTCGGATGTTCAGCGGCGTATTGCAGGACGATGACATTCTCGTCGGTGCCTTGGCCGGCCGCCAGACTGGTCAGCGCGAGTGTCGACAGGGCGAGGATAAGGGCGGTTCTCAGCATGGGGAACTTTCTCGGGCGATCGTCCGCCTCGAGCGAAGGCGGCAGCTTGTCGATATTGGCACAGCACCGATGAACGGAAGCTGACGAACCTGACATGGTTCCTCGCGGTCGCGACGGCAATGTCGCGATCGCCATTACATCTGTTCGCGCGTCAATCGATGGCCTCATAGGCGGCAATGGCCGCCATATTGACGAGCTCGGAATCCTTGGCTCCCAGCGCGACGATCTGCACCGGCTTTTCCAGCCCGACCAGCAGCGGCCCGACGACGGTCGAGCCGCCCAGTTCCTGCAGCATCTTGGTGGCGATCGAGGCGGAATGAAAGGCCGGCATCACCAGGACGTTGGCAGGGCCTGAAAGCCGGCAGAACGGGTACTGCTCCATGATCTCGGCGTTGAGCGCCACGTCGGCGTTCATTTCGCCGTCATACTCGAAATCGACGTTCAGCCCATCGAGGATGCGGACCGCCTCCTGCACCTTCTGCGCCCGCTCGCCCGGCGGGTTGCCGAAAGTCGAGTAGGCCAGCATGGCGACGCGCGGCTCGTAGCCGAGCTTGCGGGCCATCGCCGCCGCCTCGGTCGCGATGTCGGCGAGTTCCTGCGCGTTCGGCATGTCATGCACCGCGGTGTCGGCGACCAGAACTGTCCGGCCCCGACACAGCACGACCGAGACGCCGATCATCGTGTGGCCCGGCTTGACGTCGAGCACCCGGCCGACGTCCTGCAGAACCGTCTGGTAGTTGCGTGTAACGCCCGACACCATGGCGTCGGCGTCGCCCATGGCGACCATGGCGCTGGCGAAGAGATTGCGGTCGTTGCGCATCATCCGGACGCAGTCGCGGTGAAGGTAGCCCTTGCGCTGGAGGCGGGAGTAGAGCAGCTGGGTATAGTCGTCGACCCGGTTGGAAAGCCGCGCATTGACCAGCTCGAGGCCGGGACGGTCGAGATCGATGCCGGCCTCGCGCGCGGTCTCGCGCATCTCCGCATCGCGCCCGAGCAGAATGGCGGTGCCCAGATTCTGGTTCACATAGGCGACGGCCGCCCGCATCACCTGCGGCTCCTCACCCTCGGCGAAGACCACGCGCTTGGGATCGCGCCGCACGCCGTCGAAGATGCGCTGCAGCGTCGAGGCGATCGGGTCGCGCCGCGAGCGCAGCTCTCTGTCATAGGCGTCGAAATCGGTGATCGCGCGGCGCGCGACGCCGGTGTCCATCGCCGCCTTGGCCACCGCCCGCGGGATCGCCGAGATCAGGCGGGGATCGAACGGGACCGGGATGATGTAGTCCGGGCCGAATTGCGGGCGCTGGCCACGATAGGCCGCGACCACGTCGTCGGGCACGTCCTCGCGGGCGAGAGCGGCAAGCGCTTCGGCGGCGGCGACCTTCATCGCCTCGTTGATTGTCGTCGCGCGCACGTCCAGCGCGCCGCGGAAGATATAGGGAAAGCCGAGGACGTTGTTGACCTGGTTGGGATAGTCCGAACGCCCGGTCGCCATGATCGCGTCGGTGCGGATGTCCGCGACTTCCTCGGGCGTGATCTCCGGATCGGGGTTGGCCATCGCGAAGATGATCGGATTCTTCGCCATCGAAGCGATCATGTCGGGGGTGAACGCGCCCTTGGCCGACAGACCGAAAACGACATCGGCGCCGTCCATGGCGTCAGCCAGGGTCCGCCGGTCGGTGTCGACGGCGTGGGCGGACTTCCATTGGTTCATGCCGGCCTCGCGGCCGCGATAGATGACCCCCTTGGTATCGCAGACGATGACGTTCTCAGGCGAAATGCCCATCGCCTTCATGAGGTCGATACAGGCGATCGAGGCGGCGCCGGCGCCGTTGACGACCAGCTTCGTCGAGGCGAGGTCGCGGCCGGTGAGGTGCAGCGCGTTGATCAGCCCCGCCATGGCGATGATCGCCGTGCCGTGCTGGTCGTCGTGGAACACCGGAATGTCCATCGCCGCGCGTAGCCGCTCCTCGATGATGAAGCAGTCGGGCGCCTTGATGTCCTCCAGATTGATGCCGCCGAAGGACGGGCCGAGCAGGCGCACGCAATTGACAAATTCGTCGACATTCTCGGTGTCGATCTCCAGGTCAATGGAATCGACGTCGGCGAAGCGCTTGAACAGCACGGCCTTGCCCTCCATCACCGGCTTGGAAGCCAGCGCGCCTAGATTGCCGAGCCCGAGGATCGCCGTTCCGTTGGAGATGACGGCCACCATGTTGCCGCGCGCGGTGTAGTCGAAGGCCTTGTCCGGATCTTCCGCGATGGCGCGCACCGGCACGGCGACGCCGGGCGAATAGGCGAGCGACAGGTCGCGCTGGGTCGCCATCGGCTTGGTAGCGTTGATCTCCAACTTGCCCGGCCGCCCGGAGGAATGAAAATCCAGAGCCTCGGCGTCCGAGACGGACGGCCTGCTGTGACCTGTTGTGCGCTGATCCATGCTTCCCCCTGTAATTGTCTCCACCTCCCCTTCCATCGCGATAGCCACGCAGCTAAGCGGAGAGGAGCTTGTATGGTTGGCCGCGTTCGTCGGCGTTCCGCACGACCGGGCGGCCCCAGTTTGAACGAAAGAGACCGATCCGCGCAATGACGGCCGACAAGGACGCCGCCCCCACGCCGATGATGGCGCAATATATCGAGATCAAGGCGGCCAATCCGGACTGCCTGCTGTTCTATCGCATGGGCGATTTCTACGAGCTGTTCTTCGATGACGCGGCCGAGGCGTCGCGAACGCTTGGCATCGCCCTGACCAAGCGGGGCAAGCACCTCGGCGAGGACATCCCGATGGCCGGCGTGCCGGTGGTCTCGGCCGATGACTATCTGCAGAAGCTGATCGCCTTCGGCCATCGGGTCGCGGTCTGCGAGCAGATCGAGGACCCCGCCGAAGCGCGCAAGCGCGGCGCCAAATCGGTGGTGAAGCGCGACGTGGTCCGCCTGGTGACGCCGGGGACGATCACCGAGGAGGCGCTGCTCGAGCCAGGGCGCCCGAATTATCTGATGGCGCTGGCGCGGTTGGGAGGCTCCGGCCCAAATGCGGCCTTCGCCCTGGCCTGGACGGATCTGTCGACCGGCACCTTCCGCCTCGCGGAAACCGACATCGGGCGCTTGGCCACCGATATCGCCGCGCTCGAGCCGAGCGAAATTGTCGTCGCCGAGCCGGTGTTCCATGACGAGACGCTGCAGCCATTGCTGCGCCGGTATGGCCGCGCCGCGCGGCCCGAGCCGCAGGCGCTGTTCGACGGCGCGACCGCCGAGGAGCGGGTCTGCCGCTTCTACGGTGTGGCGACGCTGTCCGGTTTCGGTGGTTTCTCGCGGGTCGAACTTGCTGCCGCCGCCGCGCTGATCGCCTATCTCGGCAAGACCCAGATGGCGGCGCGCCCCGCCCTGCAGCGGCCCGAGCGGGTGGTCGCCGGCTCGCTCATGCAGATCGATCCGGCGACCCGCGCCTCGCTGGAATTGACCCGGACAATGTCGGGCAAGCGGCAGGGCAGCCTGCTGTCGACCATCGACCGGACCGTGACCGGCGCGGGCGCCCGGCTTTTGGCCGGCCGGCTCGCCGCCCCGCTGACCGACCCGGCGGCGATCCGGGCCCGGCAGGCGTCGGTCCGCACTTTCGTCGAGGATATGTCGAACCGCCAGCGCTTGCGCGCGGCGCTCACGGGTCTGCCGGACACCGAGCGGGCGCTGTCGCGGTTGTCGCTCGGCCGTGGCGGTCCGCGCGACCTCGCGGCGATCCGCGACGGCCTGGAGGCGAGCTTCGGCATCGCCGCTGTCGCCGATGCCGAGATGCCGGACGAACTGCGCCATGCGGTCACGGCGCTCGCCGCGTTGCCCCAATCCTTGCATGAGGCGCTGTCGGATACGCTCGCCGACGCAGTGCCTTTGATGAAGCGCGACGGCGGCTTCGTCCGCGACGGCGCGATACCGGCGCTGGACGAGGCGCGGACGCTACGCGAGAATTCGCGGCGGGTGATCGCCGAACTGCAGGGCCGCTACGCCGCCGAGACCGGGGTGCGGAATCTGCGCATCAAGCACAACAACGTGCTTGGATATTTCGTTGAGGTCGGCGAGGGGCAGGCCAAGGCGCTGGCCGGGGAAGACGGCGAGACGCGCTTCATCCATCGCCAGACCATGGCGTCGGCGATGCGGTTCATCACCACCGAACTCGGCGAGTTGGAAACGAGGATCGCCGGCGCCGCGGCCGAAGCGCTCAAGATCGAGCTCGAGGCCTTCGAGCGCCTGGTCGCCGCCGTCGGTGAGGCGGCGGAGGCACTGCAGCGGGGCGCCGAGGCGCTGGCGGTGCTCGATGTGTCGACCGCCCTGGCCGAACTCGCCGTCGCCGAGGAGTGGACGCCGCCGCTTGTCGACGACAGCCTTGCCTTCACCGTGGAGGGCGGCCGCCACCCGGTGGTCGAAGCGGCGCTGAAGGCGGGGTCGGGCGAGCCGTTCGTTTCCAACGACTGCGACCTGTCGCCGCCTGGGACCGGGCAGGAGGGGGCAGGATCGATCTGGCTGCTCACTGGCCCGAATATGGGCGGAAAATCCACCTTTCTGCGCCAGAACGCCCTGATCGCTGTTCTGGCCCAGATGGGGTCCTACGTGCCGGCCGCGCGAGCGCATGTCGGCGTCGTCGATCGCCTGTTCAGCCGCGTCGGCGCGTCGGATGACCTCGCCGAGGGACGCTCGACCTTCATGGTCGAGATGGTCGAAACCGCCGCGATCCTCAACCAGGCGGGCGAGCGGGCGCTGGTCATCCTCGACGAGATCGGCCGTGGCACGGCGACCTACGACGGCTTGTCGATCGCCTTTGCCGCGGTCGAGCACCTGCATGAGGTCAACCGCTGCCGGGCGCTGTTCGCCACTCACTTCCACGAGATGACGGCGCTCGCCGCCCGGCTTTCCCGCATGCGCAACGCGACGATGCGGGTGAAGGAGTGGGAGGGCGAGGTCATATTCCTGCATGAGGTCACGGCCGGCGTCGCGGATCGGTCCTACGGCATTCAGGTCGCCAAGTTGGCCGGCCTTCCTCCCATGGCCGTCGAGCGCGCCCGGCAGGTGCTGGCCGAACTCGAACGCGGCGAGCAGGGCGAGAAGCGGACCGCCTTCGTCGACGACCTGCCGCTATTCTCGGCGGTCGCACGGCGCGCCGAAACGCATCCTCACGAGCCTGAGCCAGACCACGCGCTTCGCGACGCGCTCGCGGCGCTCGACCCCGACAGCCTGTCGCCGCGCGATGCGCTCGAAGCGCTTTACCGGTTGAGCGCGCTCGCTCGCCCTTCACGCTGACACGCGCCAGCCCGATCCCGTTTGACGGGTGACGGTGCGCATCCGCCAGAATGCGATCCGCGCTGTTCCCTCGGCGCAACGACCGGGCAAGTAGTTCGCATCACATTTTGTTGAATTTATAGCCGGCTAAAAACTACGGAACCGGGAAGGCGGGCGACCGTTTGGCAATGGACGAGATTAACGATCTCTAAACGGGCGGTAGCAGAGACCTAAGCATTCTGTCGCCGCAAGTATGAAAGGATTTATATTATGAAGAATGCACCTATTTTTTCCGCTGCTATCATCGGCGCCTCAATCTTGACCGTTTCTGCATACGCTCAGGACGCCGCACCGAAAATTCCGGGGTCGGAGACCATCATCGAGGAGAACGAGGCGGCGACTCGCGATGCGGTTGCTGACAACCCCGGTGCGGCGACCGGTGCGGCCGAAGCGGACGCGACCACCGAGACACTGGTCCCGGGCAGCGAGGCTCAGATCCAGCTGAACGAAGCTACTGAGCGCGACGCGGTTGCAGCCGGTACGAAAGCCGAGACCACCGGGGAGACGGCTGCCGACGGCACGCTCCTCGTCCCGGGTTCGGGCGCGACGATGAGCACGTCGGAAGCCGAGGCCAAGGTGACCACGACCGAGGATGTGCTGCAGGACGAGGCTTCGACCGACGCCGTGAAGTAACCGGGAATCGCTGCGTAGCCCAAAACGGCCACGCGCGCATGTGAGAAAGGGTCGTCCTGACGGGCGGCCCTTTTTTTATGGCCGGGTGGGCGCCGCCGGGGCCATCGATCGCGGCCCCGAGAAGAAATTCCAAACTGCACCCCGCAATGGATTATGTCGATTGTCCACAAATCCGCGTCTCACGGAGCGATCACTTCGTTTTGACACGGTAATTTCGGACGGACTGTTCAACAGATATGTATTTCATCCCGATAGATCATCATTAGCTGGTGTTCACCGGCGTCGACGGCCCAAGCAATCCAATGCAACCGGGCCACCTCGCCCCAAAACGAAATAAATGGAATTATGATATGAAGAACATCCTTGCTATTTCCGTCGCTGTTGCCGCTCTTGCCGGTGTTCTGCCTGCCGCGGCCCAGTCGCTCGTGCCGGGCTCCGACTTCTACATCCAGCAGCAGCAGGAAGCGCAGCGCCAGTCCGTCGTCGACGGCTCCGTCTCCCTCGCGCCGTCGGCGTCTGGCGACGCGCGCGCCTTCGGCTACGTATCCGAGCGTTCCGCGCCGTCCGTGGACGCGCGTTCGGTCATCGTTCCAGGTTCGGACTTCGAGCTTCGTCAGGCGGACGAGTTCGAGCGCCGACAGGTTCGCCGCTAATCCGGAAATGCGATTGCTGCACCCGCGTGCAGCGTCGGGGCCAAGGGTCATCCGCTTCCGCGGGTGGCCCTTTTTTTGTTCAGGAGCGATGCCTTGGTGGTGCGGAAGCCATGGTGAGTTTTCTCGCAAGGGGTCTGCGAATGGGTTATAGCCTTCGCCGCGAAGCGAATAAGCAGCAGGACCGCATATGACCATGCTCGAGGCCAGCCCCGCCCAGCCGAGCCTCCTGCCGTTCGTCGAGACCGGCGAGCAGGTCCAGCTGGACGGCATCCTCGACGTCGAGATGCTGCGATCGGGGCTCGCGTCGATCGCCGAAAAGGACTCTTCCGGCGGCGCTTCGACGGCGGCGCGGGCCGAAGTTCTGGCGCTGCTCAAGGATACCATCCGCCACGGTCGGACGATGATCGAGGAGATGCTGTTCGAAGATGGCGGCGGCCTCTTGTGCGCCCAGCGGCTCGCCTCGTTGCAGGACGCGGTGATCCGGGAAATCCACGATTTCGCTCTGCGCTACGTCTTTCCCTCGGCGAACCTGTCCTCCGGCGAGCGCATGGCGATTCTGGCGGTCGGCGGTTACGGCCGCGGCACGCTCGCGCCCGGATCCGACGTCGATCTGTTGTTTCTCCTGCCCTACAAGCAGACCGCGCTCGGCGAGCAGGTGGCCGAATATCTGCTCTATCTGTTGTGGGATCTCGGCTTCAAGGTCGGGCACGCCACCCGCACGGTCGATGAATGCATCCGGCTAGCCCGCTCCGACTTCACCATCCGGACCTCGATCCTGGAACGCTGGCTGATCGCCGGCGCCGAGGAATTGCTGATCGAACTCGGCCAGCGCTTCGAGGCCGAAATCGTCGAGGGGACCAGCGAGGAGTTCATCGCCGCCAAGCTCGGTGAGCGCTCCGTCCGTCACGCCAAGACCGGCAACACCCGCTATCTGGTCGAGCCGAACATCAAGGAAGGCAAGGGCGGCCTGCGCGATCTCAACACCCTGTTCTGGATCGCCAAATATCACTACCGGGTGAACTCCACCGAAGCGCTCGTCGAGGCCGGGGTGTTCTCGCGGCGCGAGGGGCGGCTGTTCCATAAGGCCGAGGATTTCCTCTGGGCGGTGCGCTGCCACATGCATTTCGTCACCGGCAAGGCGGAAGAACGGCTCTCCTTCGACCTGCAGCCGGAGATCGCCGCGCGCCTCGGCTACAATTCCCATCCGGGGTTGAAGGATGTCGAGCGCTTCATGAAGCACTACTTCCTGATCGCCAAGGACGTCGGCGATCTGACGCGCATCTTCTGCGCTGCGCTGGAGGAGCAGCACGCCAAGACCGCCCCAGGCCTCCGAGGCTTCGTGCGCAGCTTGCGCAACAGGGCCAAGAAAATCCCCGGCACGCTCGCCTTTCATATCGACAACAACCGCATCAACGTCACCGGGCCGAACGTCTTCCGCGACGACCCGGTGAATCTGATACGGATCTTCCGGCTCGCGGCACTGCATGAGCTGGAATACCACCCGGACGCGCTGAAACTGATCCGCCGGTCGATCCGGCTGGTCAACGCCGATCTGCGGGAGGATCGGGATGCCAACAGCCTGTTCCTCGACGTCCTCACCGACCCGATCGATCCGGAGCTGCATCTGCGCCGCATGAACGAGGTCGGTGTGCTCGGCCGGTTCATCCCCGACTTCGGCAAGATCGTCGCGATGATGCAGTTCAATATGTACCACCACTACACGGTGGACGAGCATCTTCTGCGCTCGATCGCCACACTGTCGCGGATGGAGCGCGGGGAACTCGCCGACGAAGTGCCGATGTCCACGGGGTTCATGCGGACGCCGAAAGACCGCACCCCGCTCTACGTGGCATTGCTTCTCCATGATGTCGCCAAGGGACGGCCTGAAGATCACTCGGTCGCCGGCGCCAGGATCGCCCGCGAATTATGCCCGCGCCTCGGCCTCGACGAGCGCGAGACGGATCTCGTCGCCTGGCTGATCGAGGACCATCTGGTGATGTCGATGACGGCGCAGCAGCGCGATCTCAACGACCGCAAGACGATCCTCGACTTCGCCGAACGGGTGCGCACGCTCGACCGGTTGAAGCTGTTGACCGTGCTGACGGTCTGCGACATCCGCGCGGTCGGTCCCGGCGTCTGGAACGGCTGGAAGGGTCAGCTCTTGCGGACGCTCTACATGGAGACCGAACCGACGCTGACCGGCGGCTTCACCCAGTCGTCGCGGGGTGAGCGGATCGCTCTCGCGCGCGCGGTTTTGGCCGAGCGGCTGGCGGCCTGGCCCGCCCTCGAGCGACAGGTCTATCTCGATCTGCACTATCCCAATTATTTCCTCACCGCCCCGCTCGAGGATCAGGTCCGCCACGCCGAGTTCATTCGGACCGCCAAGGCCGACCAGCCGCTTGCCACCAGCGTGCGGACCGACAAGTTCCACGAGGTGACCGAGATCATGGTGCTCGCGCCGGATCATCCGCGGCTGTTGTCGCTGCTGGCGGGCGCCTGTGCCGGGGCCGGGGCCAACATCGCCGACGCGCAGATCTTCACCATGTCCGACGGTCGCGCGCTGGACGTCATGGTGCTCAACCGCGAATTCGTGTCCGACGAGGACGAGGTCCGCCGTGCCCAGCGTATCTGCGACAACATCGCCAAGCTGCTGCAGGGGAGCGAGATGCCAGCGAACCTCATCGCGCAGCGCAAACCCTTGCGCAAGACGACGCTGTTTCCGGTCAAGCCACGGGTCAGCGTCGACAACGATCTGTCGAACCAGTTCAGCGTCATCGAGGTCGAGGGGCTGGATCGTCCGGGCCTTCTGTCGGACGTTACCGGCGCGATTTCCGACCTCAATCTGGACATTCGCTCGGCCCATATCTCGACCTATGGCGAAAAGGTCGTCGACGTCTTCTACGTCACCGATCTGATCGGCACCAAGATCACCAGTGAGACGCGGATCGAGCGTATCGAGGCGCGCCTGACGCGCGTTCTGGAAAGCTCCGAGGGCGAAATGTCCTCGTCCGTCGTCATGTCATCCCCTCGCGCATTCGGCATACCCCATCGATGAGCCTGCTTTCCAAGTTTGCAACGGTCGGCGGGGCGACGCTCGTCTCCCGCATTTTCGGCTTTGGCCGCGAGATGATGATGGCCTCCGCCCTCGGCGTCGGCCCGGTGGCGGATGCGTTCAACCTCGCCTTCCGCTTTCCGAACCTGTTTCGCCGGCTGTTCGCCGAGGGCGCCTTCAACGCCGCCTTCATTCCGCTATTCGCGCGGTCTTTGGAGGAGGAAGGCGAGGAGGGCGCCCGGGGCTTCGCCAACGAAGTGTTCTCGACGCTGTTCACGATCCTTGTGGGTGTGACCGTGCTGGCGATGATCTTCATGCCATTCCTGGTCAAGACGATCATCGCGCCGGGTCTCGCGGTCTGCATCGACGACCCGGCGGCCGGCGGCAACGTCATCTCCTGCGCCGCGCGCTACGACATCACCGTCACCTTCTCGCGCATCATGTTTCCCTATCTCGCCTGCATGTCGCTGATGGCGATGGTGTCCGGCATCCTCAACGCCTTTCGCCGCTTCTTTGCCGCGGCGGTGGCGCCGACGCTGTTGAACTTCATCCTGATCGGCGTCCTTGGCTGGGCGCTCTGGGATGGCGCCGACAAGGCGACGATCGGCTTCCTGATGAGCTGGGGCGTGTTGATCGCCGGATTCGCCCAGCTCGCCATGGTGGTCGTGGCCATGCGCATGGCCGGCTTCAGCGTCGCGCTGCGGTGGCCGCGTTGGACCAAGCGGTTGAAGCGGCTTCTGGTTCTGGCCGGCCCGGCCGCGCTGATCGGCGGCATCACCCAGATCAATCTGTTCGTCGGCCAGGCGATCGCCTCCTTCAAGCCAGGCGCCGTCTCCACCCTGCAATACGCCGACCGGCCCTATCAATTGCCGCTTGGCATGGTCGGTATCGCGATCGGCGTCGTGCTCCTGCCGGAGCTGGCGCGGGCGCTCAAGGCGGGACGGCTGCGGGAAGCCCAGCACACCCAGAACCGTAGCCTGGAATTCGCGCTGTTCCTGACGCTGCCGGCCGCCGTCGCCCTGTTCATCATTCCCGAGCCGATCATCCGCGTCCTCTACGAGCGCGGCGCCTTCGACGCGGCTGCGACCCCGGCCGTCGCGGCGGTTCTCGGGCTTTATGCCCTCGGCCTGCCGGCCTTCGTCATGGCGAAGGTATTCACGCCCGGCTATTTCGCCCGCGAGGACACGCGGACGCCGATGATCGCGACGCTGATTTCGGCCGGCGCCAATATCGTCCTGTCGCTCGTCCTGTTCTGGTTGATCGCGGAACGCGGCATTGCTCTGGCCACCACCATCGCCGGCTGGCTGAATGCCGGTCTGCTTTTCGCCGGGCTGTATCGAAAGGGATTGTGGGAGATCGATCGCGAACTGGTGAAGCGCTCAGCTCTGGTGGTTCTATCATCGCTGTTGATGGGGGCCGTGCTCGTCCTGGAGATGATCGAACTCGGCGACTGGCTGCGGCCGCAATCCCCCGTCACCACGCAGGCCTTCGCGATCGTTATTCTCGTGTCGTCGGCCATGGCGATCTATTTCGCGCTGGCGCTGGCCACCGGCGCGGCGGATCGCAAGCTGTTTCTGGCGGTACTGAAGCGCAAGAAGCCGCAGATTTGAACGGCGCCGCGGCGTTGCCTGAGACGACCGGCGCTTGATCGCGGCCGGTCTCTCCGCCATAACCCCCGCGATTTCCGATACCGCCGCGATCCTTTGGAGCCGCCGACCATGAGCGACATCACCCCCCGCGTCTTCTCCGGCGTGCAGCCGACCGGCAATCTGCATCTCGGCAATTATCTCGGCGCGATCAAAAAGTTCGTCGCCCTGCAGGAAAGCCATGACTGCCTCTATTGCGTCGTCGACCTGCACGCGATCACAGCGCAACTCGTCCAGGACGATTTGCCGGGTCAGATCCGTTCGATCACGGCGGCTTTCCTGGCGGCCGGCATCGATCCGGACAAGCACATCGTCTTCAACCAGAGCCGGGTCTCCGGCCACGCGGAGCTCGCCTGGATCTTCAATTGCGTCGCCCGCGTCGGCTGGATGAACCGGATGACCCAGTTCAAGGAAAAGGCCGGCAAGGACCGCGAGAACGCCTCGCTCGGCCTCTTGGCCTATCCGAGCCTGATGGCCGCCGACATCCTGCTGTATCGCGCGACCCATGTCCCGGTCGGCGACGACCAGAAGCAGCATCTGGAGTTGACCCGCGACATCGCCACGAAGTTCAATTTCGACTTTGCCGCGCGCATCGAAGCGGCCGGGCTGGCGGTGCCGATCACCGGCGGCGAGGAAAGCACCGCCGGTTATTTCCCGATCACCGAGCCGCTGATCGAAGGGCCGGCGACCCGGATCATGAGCCTCAAGGACGGGGCCAAGAAGATGTCGAAGTCGGACCCGTCGGATTTGTCGCGCATCAATCTGACCGACGATGCCGACGCCATCGCCAAGAAGATCCGCAAGGCCAAGACCGATCCCGACGCGCTGCCCTCCGAGGTGGACGGCCTGAAGGAGCGGCCCGAGGCCGACAATCTGGTCGGCATCTTCGCCGCGCTCGCCGAGCGATCGAAGGCCGATGTGCTGGCGGAATATGGCGGCCGGCAGTTTTCCGAGTTCAAGCCGGTCCTGGCGGAGCTCGCCGTCGACATCCTCGCGCCGATCAGCGGTGAGATGCGCCGCTATCTCGCCGATCCGTCGCATATCGACGCGGTTTTGAAAGACGGCGGCGAGCGTGCCGGTGCTATCGCGGACGCGACGATGAAGGACGTCAAGGACATCGTCGGCTTCCTGCGCGATTGATCCGCTAGTTCGTCGGCGCAGGCCGGTTGTCATTTTCCGTTCGTCGGGAGTGAACGCGCCGGCCACCACCACCATCTTGCCGTCCGGGCCCGGCGCTGCCATCTTGCCGCCATGGTATCAAGACGCATCGGTCGGGACGCCGGCGGCAAACGCAAGTTCCTCGCCATCATCGACGAAACCCCCGAATGCGGGCGCGCGGCGGCGTATGCCGCGTATCGCGCCAAGGCGAGCGGCGGCGGCGCGGTGCTGCTCTACGTGATCGAGCCGGGAGACTTCCAGCATTGGCTCGGCGTCGAGAAGATCATGCGTGCCGAGGCGATCGAGGAGGCCGAGACGCGGCTTGCCAAGGTCGCCGACGAACTGCGCGAAAAGGTCGGGATCGAGCCTGAGGCCGTGGTGCGGGAAGGCACGATGATCGACGAGATCCACGCGTTGATCGAGGCCGATCGCGAGATCGCGATTCTCGTCCTGGCGGCCGGCGAGGCCTCCGAGGGGCCGGGGCCGCTGGTTTCTTCGGTGTCGGGCAAGGGCGCGGCGTTCCCGATCCCGGTGACGATCGTGCCGGCGACTTTGACCGATGAGGATATCGCCAGCCTCTGTTGAGGAGCGATTTGGCACCTTATCTTCAGTTTACGTCTTGTTGCAGCGAGCGCAGCGCTGCTGTAAGTTTAGAACAATTCCAAAGATTGCCGCGGCGTCGATGCCGCGAAAGGGGCGTGACATGTTCATCCAGACCGAAGTGACACCGAATCCCGCGACGCTGAAGTTCCTGCCGGGCCGCGTCGTCGTCGAGAACGGCACCATCGAATTCCGCTCGAACGAAGATGCCGAGCGTTCGCCGCTGGCGACGCGATTGATGCAGATCCCCGGCGTGACCAGCGTCTTCTTCGGCTATGACTTCGTCACCGTCACCAAGGACGGGCCGGACTGGCAGCACCTGAAGCCGGCGATTCTCGCCGGGCTGATGGAGCACTTCATGTCGAACGAGCCGGTCATGGCGGACATGGCCGCCGGCGAAGCGATGCCGGATGGGGAAGAGTTCTTCGAGGAAAGCGATTCGAGCACCGTCGCGACCATCAAGGAACTGCTCGAGACGCGTGTCCGTCCGGCCGTGGCCCAGGATGGCGGCGACATCACCTTCCGCGGCTATCGCGATGGCACGGTGTATCTCAACATGCGCGGCGCCTGTGCCGGTTGCCCGTCCTCGACGGCGACGCTGAAGCACGGCATCCAGAACCTGTTGCGTCATTTCGTGCCCGAGGTCGAAGCGGTGGAGGCGGTCGAGGCCGCCTGATGCATCCGGAACGATTGTTGCGCCTTCGTCCCCGTCTTTCGCGCGTCGAGAGCGCATGCTTGCCCAGATGACACCCCTGCTGTTGGCCATCGACACCGCGTTCGAGCGCTGTTCGGCGGGGCTCCTCGATCTTCGCTCCGGCGCAATCGTCGGGTGTGCCGAACCGGAGATCGGCAAGGGACACGCGGAACGACTGATGGGGGTCGTCGACGCGGTTCTGGAAAGCGCCTCGGCTAGCTATGCGGACATTGCCAGGATCGCGGTCACGGTCGGACCCGGCTCGTTCACCGGGCTGAGGGTCGGCGTGTCGGCGGCGCGTGGTCTCGCGCTGGCGCTCGGCGTTCCAGCTATCGGCGTGACGACACTGGAAGCGCTTGCGGCGCCCCATGTTGGTGGCGGCAAGCCGATCCTGTGCGTCCTCGACGCCAAGCGCGGCGAGGTTTATGCGGCGCTCTTTAGCGCCGACGGGATGCAGATCGAAGCTCCGCGGGCCTTGCCGCCGAAGGCGCTCCAGGCCTTCGTCGCCGGTCTTTCGCAAGACCAGACGATCGGACTTGTCGGAACCGGGGGGGCGGGCGCCGCCCCGGTTCTCCAGCCGCGAGCCAACGTAGTCCTGACGGATGAGGCACGCGTCAATATCGCTGTGCTGGCACGGCTTGCGGCACAGCGGGAGGCAGGCGAGCCGCCGCGTCCGCTCTATCTGCGGGGCGCCGACGCCAAACCCGCTTCCGCGACGGCGGGTGTCGCCTTTGGAAGCGAAAGCACTCCTCAACTCTTGCTGTGATACTCTGTGTCGAGTGAAGCTTGCGGATCGGTTGGTCTCATCCGGCCGACAGCGCCGCTGACACAGCGGAATGAGCGGGCAGAGAGGAAAGTGGGCCGATGTACTGGTTTTTGCCCTGGACCTGGACGGTCTCGTTTCTGGACAGCTGGCTAAGCGGTCAGGAGATCGCTGCGGCGCCGCTGGAGGATTCCGATATCGACGCGGCGGCCGATCTCCACAGCGAGGCCTTCGATCATCCCTGGTCCGGCGATGAACTCGCCTCTCTCCTCAGCCAGAAGGGTGGTATCGGCATCGTCGCGCGACATGTCGGCCATCCGACGGAGCCGCCGCTGGGCTTCGTTTTGGCCCGCAACATCGGCGGCGAAGCGGAGATCCTGACGATCGCCGTCGCCAAGCGTGCCCGCAATCACGGCGTCGGTCGCCTTCTGATGGACCAGCTGCTGCAGCAGCTTTATGCCGAGGGCGCGGCGTCGCTGTTCCTCGAGGTCGACGAGGAGAACGCTCCGGCATTGAAGCTCTACCGCCGGTTGCGCTTCCAGGAGGTTGGCCGCCGGCCGGCCTATTACCGTCAGCCGGACGGCCGCACGACCAGCGCGTTGATGCTCAAGCGGACATTGAGATAGCGACGCCAGCGCCATGGCGTACAGGATGATGACCGCGCCACCGGGGAGTGAGCGATGATCGGATGGCTGCGCGTCGGCTTCGTGGCCGCGATCCTCACCGCGCTCACTCTCGTGTTATGGCCGCTCCAGAGCCTGGCGATTGCGCGCGGCTGGAGCTTGGCACGTCGACTGCCCGTGGCCTGGCACCGCATCGCCTGCACTGTCGCCGGCATCGAGGTCAGGATCGTCGGGCAGCCGAGCCAGACCCATCCGCTGCTGCTTGTCGCCAATCACCAGTCCTGGGCCGACATCATGGTGCTCGGCAAGATCACGCCGCTGTCGTTTATCGCCAAGGCGGAAGTGCGGGACTGGCCGGCCTTCGGCTTGCTCGCCCGGCTCCAGCGCACCATCTTCGTGGAGCGGGAGGCACGCCGGCGCACCGGGGTCCAGGCCGACGCCATCGCCGAGCGGCTGACGGCCGGCGATGTCATGGTCTTGTTCGCCGAGGGCACGACCTCGGATGGCAACGCGGTGCTGCCGTTCAAGACGGCGCTGTTCGGCGCCGCCCAGTCGGCACTTCGCTCCTACAAGGCCCATGCGGTCACCGTGCAG
Source organism: Aurantimonas sp. E1-2-R+4 (assembly GCF_036549515.1). Lineage (NCBI taxonomy): Bacteria > Pseudomonadati > Pseudomonadota > Alphaproteobacteria > Hyphomicrobiales > Aurantimonadaceae > Aurantimonas > Aurantimonas sp. E1-2-R+4. Next base: position 47,128 of record NZ_JAZHLK010000022.1, read on the forward strand.
CCGGTAGCGATCGCCTATACCCACGCCAATGGCGTGCCGCTCGGCCGCTATTTTCGGCCGTTAGCCGCCTGGCCGGGCGCCGTCGCGCTGGGTCCGCACCTTCTGACCTTTCTCAAGGAGGGCGCGATCCGGGTCGAGGTCTCGTTCGGCACGCCGATCCCCTTCGGCGAATCGTCCGATCGCAAATTGGTGGCGCGCACGGCCGAGGCCAGCGTCCGAAACATGCACGCTGCGAGCCTTCGCGGTCACAGAACGGAGGCAAAAGACCCCTCCGTGCTACGCGAAAATGATCGGGCGCTTGCGCCGCGTCATGATGCTGTCGATATATGGGTCTAATTCATCCCTGTCGGCGCCAAGCTGGCAGGCTCGGTCCGACCAGAAGGGCGCATGACTGAAACGATCGAAGCACGCGAGCCGGCGGCGGCCGGGGACAAATCCCGCAAAGTCTTCATCAAGACCTATGGCTGTCAGATGAACGTCTACGACTCCCAGCGCATGGGCGACGCGCTGGCGAAGGACGGCTATCGGCAGACGGAGACGATGGAGGACGCCGATCTCGTACTCCTGAACACCTGCCACATCCGCGAAAAGGCGGCGGAGAAGATTTATTCCGAACTCGGTCGCATTCGTCTCTTGAAGGCGGACAAGGCTTTGCGGGGCGAGGAACTGCGCGTCGGCGTCACCGGCTGTGTGGCCCAGGCCGAGGGCCGCGAGATCATCGACCGGGCGCCGGTCGTCGACCTGGTCATCGGCCCGCAGACCTATCACCGTCTGCCCGAGGCGCTCGCCCGCGTGGCTAAGGGCGACAAGGTCGTGGACACCGATTACGCCGTCGAGGACAAATTCGCACATCTGCCGCGCGCCGAGGCGCCGCAAATCCGCGCCCGCGGGGTGACGGCCTTTTTGACCGTTCAGGAAGGCTGCGACAAGTTTTGCACCTTTTGCGTGGTGCCCTATACGCGCGGCGCCGAAGTCTCCCGCTCGTTCGGCCAGATCATGGACGAGGCGCGTCGGCTGGCCGATGCCGGCGTGCGCGAGGTGACGCTGCTCGGCCAGAACGTCAACGCCTGGTCCGGCGAGGACGCCGCCGGCCGGCCGATTGCTCTTGGCGGCCTGTTGCGCGCGCTCGCAGAGATTCCCGGGCTTGGTCGGCTTCGCTACACGACGTCGCATCCGCGCGACATGGACGACGATCTCATCGCCGCCCATCGCGATTTGCCGACGCTGATGCCCTATCTGCATTTGCCGGTTCAGTCCGGCTCGGACCGCATCCTGAAGGCGATGAATCGCCGCCATACTGCGGCGGACTACTTGGCGCTGCTCGATCGGATTCGTGCCGCCCGGCCGGACATCGCCCTGTCCGGCGACTTCATCGTCGGTTTTCCCGGCGAGAGCGACGCGGATTTCGAGGCGACGATCCGCCTTGTCGAAACTGTCGGCTACGCCTCGGCCTTCTCGTTCAAATATTCCCCGCGTCCCGGCACGCCCGGCGCCGACATGGACGACCACGTCGATGAGGCGGTGAAATCGGAGCGGCTGCAGCGGTTGCAGGCGCTGTTGCGCGAGCAGCAGATGGCCTTCGCCGAAAGCCTCGTCGGCCGCGACGTCGAGATCCTGGTCGAAAAGCCAGGCCGCTATGCTCATCAGCGGGTCGGACGCTCGCCCTTCCTGCAACCGGTGGTCGCCGCCGCCGATGTCGGCGAGATCGGCGATCTGGTAACGGTGCGCATTGCGGCGACGCTGCCGAATTCCCTGCTTGCCGAGGGCTCCGGGGCGGTTCGGGTCGGCGATGCGAGGAGGGTCGCGTGAGGGCCGAACGCGGAACCGCGCCCGCCTCCGGCGCATCGGATATGGCGCATATCGTGTTGACCTACGAGGACAACCGATTGGCAAGTTCGCTGTTCGGCCAGTTCGACGAGAATCTGGCCCTGATCGAGCAAAAGCTTGGCATCGATGCGCGGGCCCGTGGCAACAAGATCGAGATTCGCGGCGATCAGGTCGCCAGCGAGCAGGCCCGTCGCTCGCTGGACTATCTCTATGAGCGTCTTCAGGGCGGCCACGAGATCGGCAAGAACGACGTCGAGGGCGCCATTCGCATGGCGATCGCCCAGGACGACCAGCTCTATTTGCCGACGCTCGAAAAGAAGGGGCGCATGTCGCTCGCGCAGATTTCGACGCGCCGCCGCACGATTCACGCCAGGACGCCCACCCAGGACGCCTATATGCGGGCTCTGGAGCGGTCGGAGCTCGTGTTTGGGGTGGGTCCGGCCGGCACCGGCAAGACCTATCTTGCGGTCGCTCATGCGGCGATGCTGCTGGAGCGCGGCCAGGTCGAGCGGATCATCTTGTCGCGGCCGGCCGTCGAGGCCGGTGAGCGGCTCGGCTTCCTGCCGGGCGACATGAAGGAGAAGGTCGATCCGTATCTGCGTCCGCTCTATGACGCGCTTTACGACATGATTCCGGCCGAGAAGGTGGAACGCGCTCTGGCGGCGGGCGCGATCGAGATCGCCCCGCTCGCCTTCATGCGCGGCCGCACGCTGTCCCATGCCGCGGTGATTCTCGACGAGGCGCAGAACACCACCACGATGCAGATGAAGATGTTCCTGACCCGTCTGGGCGAGAATGCCCGCATGGTGGTGACGGGCGACCCCTCCCAGGTGGATTTGCCGCCTGGCCAGAAATCCGGCCTGATCGAGGCGCTCCGCGTTCTGGAAAAGGTGCCGAGCGCCGTCACGGTGCGCTTCGAGGCGAAAGACGTGGTGCGCCATCCGCTGGTTCAGGCAATTGTCGAGGCTTACGAGGAGGATGCGGTGCGCCATCGTGCGTCGGCTAGCCCGCTGGACAGATAGTGCGATCGGGAAAATCAGGATCCGTTCCGTATAAAGGGCTGACGGTCGCCCTTTCGATCGAAGCGACGGAGTGGGAAGCGGCGGGGCTCGGCGATGTCTCGGCGATGGCGCATGGCGTTTTCGCCGCGGCGGCCGGGCGGATTGGCCTGCCGGAGGATCTGCAAAGCGAGATCGCCGTGACGCTCGCCGACGACGAGACCGTGCGCGCCGCCAATGCTGAATGGCGCGGCAAGGATCGCCCGACCAACATCCTGTCGTTTCCGATGGCCAATCTTGCGCCCGGCGATCGTCCGGGGCCGCTGTGCGGCGATCTTCTGCTGGCCTTTCAGACCGTGCAGCGGGAGGCCCGCGCCGAAGGCAAGCGCCTCGCCGACCATGTCCGCCACCTTCTGGTGCATGGCTTTCTGCATCTCATGGGCTTCGATCACATCGACGAAGCGGAGGCCGAGGCCATGGAGACGCTGGAGATCGCGATCCTCGCCGACCTCGGCATTGCGGACCCCTATCGCGAATGCCTCGAAAATCCCCCAAAGCCGGTTATGATGGCCGACTGAACGATGAGTGAGACGATGAACATTCAGACGCACGCGACGGGTCCGAACGACCACGACGCGGTAGACGCCGCCGAGGATGGCGGCGAGCGAGGCGCTGGCGACGACCGAAGTCGGCGCGGCGGAAAACCCAGAAAAGAGCGGGGATTTATCGGCGGTCTTGTCCACCGGCTGCGACCGCGCATGCCCAATCTGATGCGCGAGGATCTGACCCAGGCGCTGCTCGAGCCGGGGCACGGCGAAGGGGCCTTCTCCCCCGAAGAACGCGCCATGCTGAACAACATACTGCGGTTGCGGGAGGTCCGGGTCGAAGACGTCATGGTTCCGCGGGCCGACATCCAGGCGGTCGAGATCACGACCACGCTCGGCGAATTGATGAAGCAGTTCGAGGCGAGCGGCCACTCGCGCATGCCGGTCTATGGCGAGAGCCTCGACGATCCGCGCGGGATGATCCACATCCGCGATGTCGTCGGCCACATCACACGGGTTGCCCGTCCCGCCAAGCCCAATGGCGGCGATAGCCAGCCGGCCAAGAAACCCCGGTCGGGGCTCGATCTTCGGCAGATCAACCTGGCCCGGCGCGTCGCCGATCTCGGCATCATCCGCACGGTGCTGTTCGTTCCGCCCTCCATGCTCGCCTCGGACCTGATGGCGCGGATGCAGGCGATGCGCACGCAGATGGCGCTGGTCATCGACGAATACGGCGGCACTGACGGGCTTGTCTCGCTGGAGGACATCATCGAGATGGTCGTCGGCAATATCGAGGACGAGCATGACGACGAGCCCGCGATGATCACCGAGAGCGGCGACGGCATCTATTATGCCGACGCCAAGGCCGATCTCGACGAGGTCAAGAAGCTGGTCGGCGAGGATTTCGACATCAGCGAATACGAGGACGAAGCCGACACGATCGGCGGTCTGCTGTTCTCCGAACTCGGGCGCATTCCGGCCAGGGGCGAAGTCGTCCAAGCGGTCCCGGGCTTTGAATTCCAGGTCCTCGACGCCGACCCGCGGCGCGTGCGCCGGGTGCGGATCGTCCGCTTCCAGCAGGGGGAAAAGCGCCGTCGCATCGTCGAAGGACTGGCGGATGCGCCTTGAGGAGGACATGGTTTCGTCGTTTGCCGGACGGAAATCGGCGCGACGGTGACGTTTCGCTAGCGGTCCATTCGGGGCGGGAACGATCAGGATTCGTCGACAGCATTTGGGGGACAATGTGAGCGTCATCTCTCGACGTGACGGACGCCAGCGCGAGGGGGGCCTCCTGGATCGGCTGGCCGGTTGGGTCTTGCTGCTGGAGGGCTGGCGCCGCGTCGTCCTGACCATCGCCGCCGGTGCCCTGTGTACATTCGCGCTGCCGCCGTACAATTTTCCGGCGGTCGGCTTTGTTGGCTTTCCATTGCTCGTCTGGCTGCTCGACGGTGTCGTCGTCGATCCTGGCCGCTCGCTGATCCGCCGCATGGCGCCGGCCTTTGTCACCGGATGGCTGTTCGGCTTCGGATACTTCGTCGCCGGCTTGTGGTGGCTGGGGGCGGCCATGCTGGTCGATGCGGCGGCCTTCGCCGCTTTCATCCCGCTCGCGGTTCTGGGGCTGCCCGCCATCCTGGCGATCTATTATGGTCTGGCGGCCGTGCTCGCCCGGCTTGTCTGGGGCGACAGCGCCCTGCGCATTTTCGCGCTGGCGGGCGCTTTCGCGCTGTTTGAGTATCTGCGCGCCATTCTCTTCACCGGCTTTCCCTGGAACGAGATCGGCGTGATGGCCGCGCCGGTGCCGCTGCTGATGCAGACGTCGAGCCTGGTCGGGGTCCACGGCCTGACGCTGCTTGCCGTCATCGTGTTTTCCAGCCCAGCCGTTCTCATCGACCGCCGCGGGCGCGGTCCCGTGCTGGTGGTCGCCTCCGCGCTCCTTATCTTCCACCTGGGGTTCGGCTTCTGGCGAATGCAGGTGAATCCGACCGAATTCGTCGAGAACGTGCGGCTGCGGGTGGTTCAGCCGAACATCGAACAATCGCTGAAATGGGAAGCAACCCAGGCCGAGTCGATCTTCGATCGGCATATCCGCTTGACCGAGGCGCGGGGGGAGCCCTCCACGGTCCCCGGCGCGACCATCGCGCTATCGTCCGATACCAAGGCGCCCGCGACCGGCGCGGCACTGCCGCCGCCGAAGACCCTCGTCATCTGGCCGGAATCCTCGTTTCCCTTCCTTTTGACCGAGCGGCCCGATGCAATCGCCCGCATCGCCGACACGCTGCAACCGAACGAAACGCTGATTGCCGGCGCGGCCCGCATCGAAGGCCCGGACATTGCGACCTCGCGGGTCTACAATTCGGTCTATGTCATCGACGACGAGGGCGAGATCGTCGCGGCACGCGACAAGACCCATCTCGTCCCCTTCGGAGAATATCTCCCGTTCCAGGAAATTCTGGAAGGCTTCGGCCTGTCGCAACTGGCCGAGATGCCGGGCGGCTTTTCCGCCGGAGCCGCGCGCGCCAAGGTGGCGCTCGATGGCGCTCCTTCGTTCCTGCCGCTGATTTGCTACGAGATCATCTTTCCAGGCGAGATCGACGTGGGAACGGCCGAAACGCGGCCCGGCTTCCTCGTCAATGATACCAACGATGCCTGGTACGGAGCGACGCCGGGTCCCTACCAGCACCTGCGTCTCGCAGAACTCACCTCGGTCGCGGTCGGCCTACCGCTCGTGCGCAGCGCGAACACCGGGATCTCCGTCGTCAACGACTCCTACGGCCGGCAGATCGGCGGTCTGGGGCTTGGATCGACCGGCACGATCGAGGTCGGATTGCCGCGCGCGGGTGCCTCCACGCTTTTCGCGCGCTTCGCAAGCCTGCCGTTTTGGCTTGCATTCGCAATAACATGGGTTGTCGCAGTGGTATCCCGGTTAAGGATGCGCGCGAGGATTGATTGACTCCGCCGCCATGCACCGCCTACGCCCTGCGCACGATGTGAATTGTGACAAATGCCTAGTCAACCAAACGATCAATTTCTGGAATGACTGGGAGGGGGTTCAGGCCACACGGATGATGGCCTGGAGATGCGCAGAGACGAAAAGGCCGATCCGATGATCGAGAACAAGAAGAAGCCGAATCCGGTCGATACGCATGTCGGCTCGCGCGTACGCTTGCGTCGCACCATGCTCGGGATGAGCCAGGAGAAATTGGGCGAGAGCCTCGGCATTACCTTCCAGCAGATCCAGAAATACGAGAAGGGCTCCAATCGTATCGGGGCGAGCCGGCTGCAACGCATATCCGAGGTCCTGAACGTCCCGGTCGCGTTCTTCTTCGAGGATGTTCCAGGCAGTTCGCCCGGTAAGAATGGGCTGCATGAACCGTCCGGGCCGGACTACGTGGTCGACTTTCTCTCCTCCTCCGAAGGACTCCAGTTGAACCGCGCCTTCGTCAAGATCGGGGACCCCAAGGTCCGGCGCCGCATCATCGAACTCGTGCGGACCCTGGCCGACACCTCCGAGCCGGACGACAAGCCCCGCAGCGAGTAAATCGCGCCGGCGGGACACGCCGCACTTGACCTTCCACCCTCGTTGCCCCACACCGCACCGCGCAATATATGTGTCGGGAACCCAATCTCCCGCCACGCAGCTTTTCGTCCCGTCGAACCATCGCGCTGTTGAACGGCTGCGGAGTTGAGACGGGCGATTCCCGGAATCGAAGAGGGGTAAAGATGGCGCGTTCGGAATTTGTCTTCACCAGCGAAAGCGTCTCGGAAGGCCATCCAGACAAGGTTTGCGATCGGATTTCCGACGAGATCGTCGATCTGGTCTATCGCGAAGCCAAGAAGACCGGGCTCGATCCCTGGTCGGTCCGCATCGCCTGTGAGACGCTCGCCACGACCAATCGCGTCGTGATCGCCGGTGAAGTCCGGCTGCCGCCAAGTCTGATGAAGACCGACAAGCACGGCAACGAGGTCATCAATCCGTCTCGCTTCAAGTCCGCCGCTCGCCGCGCCATCCGCGACATCGGCTATGCCCAGAACGGCTTTCACTGGAAGACCGCGAAGATCGACGTCCTGCTGCATTCGCAGTCGGCCGACATCGCCCAGGGCGTCGACAAGGCCTCGGACGTCAAGCACATCGATGGGGCGAATGCCCAGAACGAGGGTGCCGGCGATCAGGGCATCATGTTCGGCTATGCCTGCCGCGAGACCTCCGAGCTGATGCCGGCGCCAATCTACTATGCGCACAAGATTCTCGAGCTTCTGGCGGCCGCGCGCAAAAAGGGCGAGGGCGACGCCGGGCTGCTGGGTCCCGACGCCAAGAGCCAGGTCACCGTCCGCTATGTCGACGGCGATCCGACCGAGGTCACCTCGATCGTTCTGTCCACGCAGCATGTCGAGGAAAGCTGGGACTCGGCCAAGGTCCGCGCCGTCGTGGAACCCTATATCCGCGAGGCTCTCGGCGATTTTCCGATCGCGGATGACTGCGTCTGGTACATCAATCCGACGGGGAAATTCGTCATCGGCGGCCCCGATGGCGACGCCGGCCTCACCGGCCGCAAGATCATCGTCGATACCTATGGTGGCGCGGCGCCGCACGGCGGCGGCGCCTTCTCCGGCAAGGACACCACCAAGGTGGATCGTTCCGCCGCATATGCGGCGCGCTATCTCGCCAAGAACGTGGTCGCCGCCAAGCTCGCCGATCGCTGCACGATCCAGATCGCCTATGCGATCGGCATCGCCCAGCCGTTGTCGATCTATGTCGATCTGCACGGCACCGGCAAGAAGGTGACGGAAGAACAGATCGAGGCGGCGATTCGGGAGGTCATGGATCTGTCCCCGACCGGTATTCGCCGGCATCTCGACCTCAACAAGCCGATCTACGCAAAGACCTCGGCCTATGGCCATTTCGGCCGCAAACCCGGGCGCGATGGCTCGTTTTCCTGGGAGAAGACCGACCTGGTGCCGAAGCTGAAGGCGGCACTCGCCAGCTAAGAGACGATGTCGGCGCGGGACCATCCACAGAGATCACGCGAAGCGTTTTTCGGCCGCCTGAAGGGGCCGAGACTCCGGCCGCGACAAGCCGAACTCGTCGAGAGCTTCCTGCCGCGCCTGCGGCTGGACCTCGCCGAGCCGGCGCCGACCGATCTTCGCGAGCTGTTCGCCGAGCCCGTCGAGGCAATCCGCCTTGAGATCGGCTTCGGTGGCGGCGAGCATCTCCATCAGGAATGCGGCCGCTTCCCTCACACGGGCTTCATCGGCGTCGAGCCTTTCGTCAACGGCATGGCCAAGCTGCTCGGCCGGCTGCCGGAATCGCCCCGCCCGAATCTGCGGCTTTACGACGACGACGCGACGCGGCTGTTCGATTGGCTGCCTGCGGCGAGTCTTGCAGGGATCGACCTTTTCTATCCGGATCCCTGGCCGAAGAAGAAGCATTTCAAGCGCCGCTTCGTCAGCGCCCGCAACCTCGATCGCATGGCGCGCGTCCTCAAGCCGGGAGCGTTGTTCCGTTTCGCCTCCGACATCGAAACCTATGTCGACTGGACGCTCCATCACTGCCGCGACCATCCCGATTTCGCCTGGACGGCTCGCCGCGCCGCCGACTGGCATACCCCCTTCGAAGCCTGGCCGGGAACACGTTACGAGGCCAAGGCGATCCGGGAAGGCCGCCGCCCCGCCTACCTGACCTTCCGGCGGCGATGACGCGACGGCGGTCGCGCCGCGGACTTTCCCATCTTCGCCACGAGAAACGCTTGATGCGTAAGCCCGAAGAGCGTATAGAGCGGACAAATTCTCTGCGATGCGATCGTGAGAGTGGGTCCTGCCGGTCCCGCTCTTTTTTGTTACCGGGGGTCCGGTTTCATGATCGGGCGGGCTTCGGGAACGTTGCGCGGATCGGCGGAGACACACGCAACTGGGCATGATCCGGCAGGATCGAACCGCCCCGCAGCCTTATCGGAGCACCGTGACGACCGCAGCTGATCGCCTCGTGAAAGAGCAAGGACTGGAAGCCCGCATCGCCGCGATTATCGAGCCGGCGATCGAGCAGATCGGATATCGTCTGGTCCGTGTCCGGATCTCCGGCCTGAACGGGATGACCGTCCAGATCATGGCGGAGCGCCCGGACGGCACGATGACCGTCGAGGGCTGCGAGGCTGTTTCGCGAGCGATCTCGCCGGTGCTCGACGTCGACGATCCGGTCGACAAGGCCTATCATCTGGAAGTGTCCTCGCCGGGCATCGATCGACCGCTCGTGCGCAAGAGCGATTTCGAGACCTGGGCCGGTTTTCTCATGAAGCTCGAGACGAGCCGGCTGATCAACGAGCGCAAGCGCTACCGCGGTCTGATCGTCAAAGTGAGCGACGAGGCGATCACCATCGAGCGCGACAAGCCGGCCGAGGGCGAGGAGAGCGCGGTGGAAATCCCCTTCGATGCCATCGGCGAGGCTCGGCTGATCTTGACCGACGATTTGGTCGAAGCGTCGCTGAAGGCCGACAAGGCCGCGCGCAAGGCGGGCGGGGATAAGGCGGACGACGACGAGGCTGACGCGGCCGACAGCGGCCACTGAGGTTTCGACGCCCGGCGGGGTCACTCCGCCGAGGCGAAGGATTGGACGGCGGCGGCGATCCGCCAGGAATTTGATGAGGTCGGGCGCGGTGGATGCGGCGAGCGACCGAAGGTCAGGAGAAAGAGTATGGCAGTCAGTGCGAACAGACTGGAGCTTCTGCAGATCGCGGATGCCGTCGCGCGCGAAAAGTCGATCGACCGCGAAATCGTCATCGGGGCGATGGCCGACGCCATTCAGAAGGCGGCGCGCAGCCGCTACGGCCAGGAAACCAACATCCGCGTCGACATCAACACCAAGACCGGTGAGATGAAGCTGCAGCGGCTCCTGGAAGTGGTCGACGAGGTCGAGGATCCGAATACGCAGATCTATCTCGATCTGGCCCGCGACAAGAATCCCGACGCCGAACCGGGCGATTTCATCGCCGAGCAGCTTCCGCCGATGGATTTCGGCCGCATCGCGGCCCAGTCGGCCAAGCAGGTGATCGTGCAGAAAGTGCGCGATGCCGAGCGCGATCGTCAGTTCGAGGAATACAAGGACCGCGTCGGCGACATCGTCAACGGCACCGTCAAGCGCGTCGAATACGGCAATGTGATCGTCGATCTCGGCCGCGGCGAGGGCATTATCCGCCGCGACGAGCAGATCCCGCGCGAGCTGTTCCGCTATGGTGACCGGGTACGCGCCTTCGTCTACGACGTCCGCCGCGAGCAGCGGGGTCCGCAGATTTTTCTCTCGCGCACCCATCCGCAGTTCATGGCCAAGCTCTTCACCATGGAAGTGCCGGAGATCTACGACGGCATCATCACCATCAAGGCGGTGGCGCGTGATCCGGGCTCGCGGGCGAAGATAGCGGTGATATCGAGCGACTCCTCGGTCGATCCGGTCGGCGCCTGCGTTGGCATGCGCGGCAGCCGCGTCCAGGCGGTGGTCGGCGAATTGCAGGGCGAAAAGATCGACATCATCCCTTGGTCCCCGGACGCGGCCTCGTTCCTGGTCAATGCGCTGCAGCCGGCGGAAGTCGCCAAGGTGGTGCTGGACGAGGACGCCGAGCGCATTGAAGTCGTCGTCCCCGATGACCAGTTGTCACTGGCAATCGGACGGCGCGGACAGAACGTGCGCCTCGCGTCGCAATTGACCGGCTGGGATATCGACATCCTGACCGAGCAGGAGGAATCGGAGCGCCGTCAGAAGGAATTCGTCGAACGCTCCGAGACCTTCATGAACGCGCTCAACGTCGACGAGATGGTCGGCCAGGTTCTCGCTTCGGAAGGCTTTGCGACCGTCGAGGAGGTCGCCTATGTCGACGAGGATGAAGTGGCCGCGATCGAGGGCTTCGATCAGGAGACGGCTTCCGAAATCCAGGCGCGGGCCCGCGAATATCTGGAGCGCCGCGAGGCCGAATTCGATTCCAAGCGGACCGAATTGGGCGTCTCCGACGAGCTGAAGGAGATCGACGGCCTGACGACGCCGATGCTGGTCGCCCTCGGCGAGGAGAGTATCAAGTCGATGGAGGACTTCGCTGGCTGCGCGGCCGACGACCTGATTGGTTGGACGGAACGCAAGGACGGCGAGACCACGAAGTATCCGGGAGCCTTGGCGGCCTTCGATATTTCGCGCGTCGATGCCGACCGGATGGTCATCCAGGCCCGGCTGAAGGCTGGCTGGATCACCGAGGCGGATCTGGCGGTGCCGGAGACGGAGGCCGAGGAGGGTGCCGAAGCCGAGACGGCTGACGAGGGCGCCGCCGCCTGAATCGTCGAAGGCAGGTTGCCATGGCCCTCGATTCGGACGAAGAGGACAAGGACGAGCCGGAGGTCGGGGTGAACGAGCGCATGTGCATCGTTTCGCGCAAGGCGATGGCGCCGGAAGACGTCATCCGCTTTGTTCGCGGGCCGGACGGGGCGGTGGTTCCGGATCTGCGCAGGCGGCTTCCGGGCCGCGGCGCCCATGTCGCGCTCAGCCGCGCGGCGGTCGACCAGGCGATGCGCCGTAAACTGTTCGCCCGGGCGCTTCGGGCCGAGGTGACGGGACCCGCCGATCTTGGCGCCGTCGTCGATCAGCTTCTGGCGAAGTCGGCATTGGGCGCGCTCGGCATGGCGAAAAAGGCCGGTCAACTGGTGACCGGGGCGGCGAAGGTCGATGCGGCGATCCGCTCGGGCCAGGCGCTGCTGCTGGTTCAGGCGCGCGAGGCGGCGCCGGACGGAATTCGTAAGATGGATGCCGCGCGTCATGTCGCAGCGGCATCCGGCCACGCAACGGTGATACCCGCTTTGCGCCTGCTGGGTGCGGACGAATTGGGTTTGGCGTTGGGTGGGGGGAATGTGATACATGCAGCCATCCTTGCCGGTGACGCGGGCTCGGCTGCGGCGAAGCGTATGCAAGCGCTGGCCAATTATCGGGGCGAAGGCCCTGGTTCGGATCCTGGCGACGCCCGAAATGGGCGTGAGGGAACCGCGACTGAGACTGGGAACGAGATCGGAGCGCCTACAGAGCGACGCTCCAGGCAAGATGAAGGGCGCGGGATCGATCCGGCGCAGGAAGCGGAAGCGTAAATGAGCGATACCAAGTCCGGCGACGATAAGACGCTGAGCGTGAGCACGAAGAAGACCCTGACCTTGAAGCGCGGCGTCGAGCAGTCGACGGTTCGGCAGAGCTTCTCGCATGGGCGCACGAACCAGGTCGTTGTCGAGACCAAGAAGCGACGCATTACCAAGCCGGACGAGCGCGAAGCCGCGCCGACACCGGCAGTGGCAGCAAAGCCGAGCCCGGCCAAGCCGGCCGCGCCTGCGAGTCCCGCAAGCGAAGCTCCGGCTCCGACACCCAAGAGCGCCGCTCCGCTGCCGCCACAGACAGGCGGTAAGCCACCCCAGATTCAGCTTGGACCGAAGCCTGGCGAGGCGCCTGTGGCAACGGCCCAGGAAGTGTCCGAGCCGGCCGCCCCCGAGGCGACCGCGCCGGTGGAAGCCAAGGCCGAAGCTCCGGTCGCTGTGCCAGAGGCCGAGGCGCCGGTGGCTGCGGCGGCTGTGGAAGCGACGCCGACCGCCACGCCATCCGCGCCTGCCGCATCCGCATCGAAGCCGGCTTCGGCCGCGCCGCGTGCCGCCACCTCCGCCGGCGCTGCGCGCCCCTCAGGGCAAGCCGCGCCCACGCGTCAAGGTGCCGGCCGTCCGGCTGGCCGCGACGAGCGTCGCGATGGCCGCCAGCAGCCGGCTCCGGGAGCCCGTCAGCCCCGCGGCGCTGTGCTCAGCGATCTGTCGTCGCGTGAAATGGATGCCCGCCGTCGGGCGCTCGAACTCGCCAAGCAACGCGAGGCCGAGGATCGGCGCGTGTTCCAGGAAGAGGAAGCGCGGCGGATCGCCGACGACGATCGGCGTCAGCGCGAGCGTGACGAATCCGAGCGCCGTCAGGCCGAGGAGACGGCTCGCCTTGAAGCCGAGGCCGAAGCCCGCCGCAAGGCGGAAGCCAGCGCCGAGCGCAGGGGCGGCGGTCAGCCGAACCAGCCCGCGGGTCCGGCCCCGACACCTGCCGACGCGGAGGCCGCCGAAGCTGCGGCTGCCCGCAGCGGACGGGCCGAACTCCGCCGCCGTCCGGGCGGCGACGACGACGCCAAGGGTGCCCGGCCGGGCGCGCGTCGCTCGGTCAAGGGTGCGGTGGGCGCCGAAGCGCCGAAGCCGGCGCGTCCCGAACGCGATGCCGGTCGCCGTCGCGGCAAGCTGACCCTCGACAAGGCATTGACGTCGGAAGATGGCGCGCGTGGCCGCTCGCTGTCCTCCATCCGTCGGCGGCAGGAAAAGTTCAAACGCTCGCAGCAGAGCCAGCCCCGAGAGAAGATCGCCCGCGAAGTGATTATTCCCGAGACCATCAGTATCCAGGAACTCGCTAACCGCATGTCGGAGCGTTCCGTCGACGTCATCAAGTTCCTCATGCAGCAGGGACAGATGATGAAGCCGGGCGACATCATCGAGCCGGATGTGGCCGAGCTGATCGCGTCCGAATTCGGACACACGGTCCGCCGCGTCGCCGAATCCGACGTTGAAGAAGGTATCTTCGGGGTTGACGACGATCCGGAGAAGATGGTGCAGCGGCCGCCGGTCGTCACCATCATGGGCCACGTCGATCACGGCAAGACCTCGCTGCTCGACGCCATCCGCAAGACCAGCGTCGTCTCGGGCGAAGCGGGCGGCATCACCCAGCATATCGGCGCCTACCAGGTCGAGCAGAACGGCCACAAGATCTCGTTCATCGACACGCCCGGCCACGCCGCCTTTACGGCGATGCGGGCCCGCGGCGCTGCCGCGACCGACATCGCCATCCTCGTCGTGGCGGCGGACGACAGCGTGATGCCGCAGACGATCGAATCGATCAATCACGCCAAGGCGGCGAACGTGCCGATCATCGTGGCGATCAACAAGATCGACAAGCCGGGCGCCGATGCCAGCAAGGTGCGCAGCGCGCTTCTCCAGCATGACGTGTTCGTCGAATCCATGGGCGGCGAGGTGCTCGACGTCGAGGTCTCGGCGCTGAAAGGCACCAATCTCGACAAGCTGCTCGACGCGATCCTGCTGCAGGCCGAAATTCTCGAACTGAAGGCCGATCCGACCCGCACCGCGGAGGGAACGGTCATCGAGGCGCAGCTCGACAAGGGCCGTGGTCCGGTGGCGACGGTTCTCGTCGAAACCGGCACGTTGAAAATCGGCGATATCGTCGTTGCCGGCGACGAATGGGGCCGGGTGCGTGCGATCATCAACGACAAGGGCGAGCAGCTGAAAGAAGCACCGCCCTCGATGCCCGTCGAAGTGCTCGGCATGCAGGGAACGCCCCTGGCCGGCGAGCGTTTCGCGACCGTCGAGAGCGAGAGCAAGGCGCGCGAGATCGCCGAATATCGCCAGCGCGTCTCGCGTGAGAAGCAGGTGGCCAAGAACGCCGGCCAGCGCGGCTCGCTCGAGCAGATGATGTCGCAGCTGCAGGATACCGGCCTCAAGGAGTTCCCGCTGCTCATCAAGGGCGACGTGCAGGGCTCGGTCGAGGCGATCATCGGCGCCCTCGACAAGCTGGGAACCGAGGAAGTGCAGGCGCGGATCATCCATTCCGGCGCCGGCGCGATCACCGAGTCTGACGTGTCGCTGGCGACCGCCTCGAACGCGGCGATCATCGGCTTCAACGTCCGCGCCAACAAGCAGGCGCGCGAAGCGTCCGAGCGCGACGGCACCGAGATCCGCTACTACAACATCATCTACGATCTCGTGGATGATGTGAAACAGGCGATGTCGGGCCTGCTCTCTCCCGAGCGGCGCGAGACCTTCCTCGGCAATGCCGAGATCCTGGAGGTGTTCAACATCACCAAGGTCGGCAAGGTCGCGGGTTGTCGCGTCACCGAGGGCAAGGTCGAGCGCGGCGCCGGCGTCCGGCTCATCCGCGACGACGTCGTCATTCACGAGGGCACCCTCAAGACGCTCAAGCGCTTCAAGGACGAAGTTGCGGACGTCGCGGGCGGCCAGGAGTGCGGCATGGCCTTCCAGAACTACGAGGACATCCGCCAGGGCGACGTCATCGAGTGTTTCCGCGTCGAGCACGTCGCGCGTTCGCTCTAGATCACGATGACATCGGATCGCTTCGGTCCGATGTCAGTCAGTTGACGCGAAAAGCGAGCGGGAAACCGATTCCCGCTTTCGCTCGTTTCGCGCCAACGTTGCGCCGAGCGGCCGAGGCTGCTCCGACAGACCTTCCTTGCAATGACGAAAAGCCCGGCGGCAACGCCGGGCTTCCATTGAACGTGAGCGTTATTCATGGCCAGATCATCGAAATCCGGACCCTCCCTGCGCTCGCTGTCTGTCGGCGAGAAGGTTCGGCACGCCCTGACCGAGGTATTGCAGCGCGGCGAAATCCGCGATCCGCTGCTCGAAAATGCTGTCATATCCGTTTCCGAAGTCCGCATGGCGTCGGACCTCAAGCTAGCGACGGCCTATGTCACCGTGCTCGGTCAGACCGACACGGAGCCCTATGTCGCGGCGCTCAATCAGCATGTCCGGTTCATTCGCGGCCGCCTGACGCCGGCGCTCAAGCAGATGAAATACATGCCGGAGGTGCGGTTTCGCGCCGACACCTCCTTCGACAATTTCGCGCGCATCGACGCGCTGCTGAAATCGCCCGAGGTCGTCCGCGATCTCGACGGTGACGACGACGAGGATCTTGGCTGATGGTGCGCCGGGGCAAGAAGCCGAAGGGCCGGCCGATCAATGGCTGGATCATTCTGGACAAGCCGAAGGGCATGGGCTCGACCGAAGCGGTGTCGAAGTTGAAATGGCTGTATTTCGCGCAGAAGGCGGGCCATGCCGGCACGCTCGATCCGCTGGCTTCGGGCATGTTGCCGATCGCGTTCGGCGACGCGACCAAGACCGTTCCCTTCGTCATGGAAGGGCGCAAGGTCTATCGCTTCACCGTGCGCTGGGGCGCCGAGACCACGACCGACGACACGGAGGGGCCGGTGGTCCACTCCTCCGAGACGCGTCCGTCCGAGGCCGAGATCGAGGCGCGTCTGGCCGACTATACCGGCGAAATCGAGCAGGTGCCGCCGAGCTTCTCGGCCATCAAGATCGCCGGCGAGCGGGCCTATGACCTGGCGCGTGAGGGTGAGACGGTAGAGATCGCGGCGCGGACCGTCTCGGTGCATCGGCTGGACATTGTCGACTGCCCCGATGCCGATACGACCGTGTTCGAGGCCGAATGCGGCAAGGGCACCTATGTGCGCGCGATCGCTCGCGATCTCGGCCGCGACCTTGGTTGTTATGGCCATGTGATCGAGCTGCGCCGCGTCTCCGTCGGCGCGTTCGGCGAGGACGATCTGGTGCCGCTGGAAGAGCTGGAGGCCGCCGCTGAAGAGGGGCGCGAGGAGCTGGATGCCGAAGCTCTCGAGGCCGGCGCCAAGGCGCGGGTCGTCGATTTCGAGCCGCTGGACGAGTATCTCGTGGCGCCGGAAGTGGCGCTCGCCGACCTTTACGAAGTGGCGCTGACCGACGACCAGGCGGGCCGTGTCCTGTCCGGCAATGCGGTCCTGTTGCGCGGACGTGACGCGCCGGCCTTCTGCGACGAGGCCTATGCGACCGGCCATGGCCGGCTCGTCGCGCTCGGCGCGATCGAGGAGGGGGCGTTCAAGCCAAAGCGGGTCTTCGGCGGCAAAGGCTGAGGCGAGGTCGGAAAGTGGACCCCGCACACGACCGTGTCCCTAGCTTCGCGTAAGCCGGCCCGTGCAATATGCACCTTCCTTGGCGGATCGAGGTGCCGGTATTGTTGCGCAGTGCAATAGAAAATTTACCCGCACCTCTTACGGCTAAGGAAGCCGCACAAGCCGACATATGGCATCTCGCCGTTCCCCGATTGCTTCCGCTGCGGATTTGGACCGGTGGAAGGACGCCATGTCGCTCAGGAACATCAAATTCTCGACCCGCATCATCGCCGCGGTTTTTCTGCCGTTGCTGGCCCTGTCGGTCTACGAGGCAATCCAGGTCAATACGCTCTGGCGCGAATCAAAGGCGGCCCAGCAGACCGAGATGTTCGCCCGCGAGATGCGCACCGTCTACGATCTCGTCCACGTCCTTCAGGTCGAGCGCGGCAATTCGGCCGGCTTCATCGGGTCCAAGGGCGCCCAGATGGGTGATTCCCTGGCCAAGGCGCGTGGCGCCACGGATCAGCGTATCGCCGATCTGCGATCGGTCGGCGAGGCCTTGGGTCCGGTCGGCAATGCCGAGATCACGAAGTCCTTGGCGAATGCCGGCGATGCCTTGCAGCGGGTGCAGGCGGTTCGCGGCACGATCGACAGCTTCGCAATCTCGACCGGCGACGCACTGGGCTATTACACCGGCGCGATCGCCGATCTGAGCCGGATCGGCAGCGGCATCGTCAAGGCGACCGAAAACCGCGACACCGCGATGAATCTTGCCGCCTATGTCAACATCATGGGCGCGAAGGAACTGGCCGGCGTGGAGCGCGGGATGGGCGCGGGGGGCATTGCCGCCGGCACGTTCTCCCTCGCCACGTTCGACGCCTTTTCGGCCAAGAAGGGCGCTCAGGAAGCGCTGATATCGCGCTTTTTCGATCTCGCTTCGGAGGATGTCGCGGCGACGAGCCGAAGCTTGTACGGCAAGGGCGCCAGTGCCGATGTGGAGGCGATGCGGCTGGTGATCCTGGACGGAGGAAACTACGGGAAACTGTCGTCGCTGAACGCCGGCACATGGTTCGCCGGGATGACCGAATGGCTGGGAACCCTCGGCTCCATGGGAGCGGCGGTCTCCGACCGGATCATAGCCGACGCGGCGGCGGCGAGCAGCGCGGCCCAGACGCAGCTGACGGTGGTTGCCGCCATCGCGCTCGGACTGTTCGCAGCAATCGCCTTGTCGATCGTTCTGGTCGTACGCAGCATCGTTCGGCCGATCTCGGGGCTGTCGGTCCTGTTGCGCCGGATGGCGAACGGCGAATTCGACATCGAGGTGCCATTCGCCGGCCAACGCACCGAGGTCGGCGCCATGGCGGGCTCGGTGGTGGCCCTTCGTGAGGCCTTGCGGGAAAAAAGCGCGCAGGACGCCGAGCTCGAAGCCGGCCGTCATGCAAGCGATAGCGCGCGGCAAGCCGCCGACGCCAAGCGGGCGACCGCCGAAAGTGAAAGGCTCGCCGTCGTCGTCGGCGAGCTTGGTTCCGGCCTGCGGGAACTGGCCTCCGGCAATCTCTGCCACCGGATCGACACCGCCTTCTCCGGCGAATTCGAGCAGCTGCGAACGGATTTCAACGAAGCGGTCGCGCAACTGGATGCGACGCTCGCTGCCGTGGGGAACAGCGCCAGGGCCGTGCATGTCGGGGCGGACGAAATTCGTGGTGCCGCCGACAACATGGCCGGCCGCACCGAGCAGCAGGCGGCCTCCGTCGAGGAAACGTCGGCCGCGTTCCAGGAAATCAACACGGCCGTTCAGGGTCTGTCGGCCAAGGCAAAGGAGGCGGGCGATCTGACCTCGCGCGCCAAGGGCCAGGCCGAGCGGTCCGGCGAGGTGGTGCGCAACGCCGTCACCGCGATGGGGCGTATCGAGACGTCGTCGCGGGAGATCGGCAACATCATCGGCGTCATCGACGAGATCGCCTTCCAGACCAATCTCCTCGCCCTCAACGCGGGTGTCGAGGCGGCCCGTGTCGGCGCGGCCGGCAAGGGCTTTGCCGTCGTCGCCCAGGAAGTGCGCGAACTGGCCCAGCGTTCGACCGAGGCCGCCAAGCAGATCAAGGAACTGGTCGCGTCGTCCCAGGACGAAGTCGGTAGCGGCGTTGCCCTGGTCGGAGAGACCGGCAATGCGCTTGAAGCGATCGTCGCCGAAATCCGGGAGATCGACGCGCATGTCGCCGCGATCGCGACCACCGCCCGCGAGCAATCGGTCGGGCTGCAGGAAATCAACACGGCGCTGCATTCGATCGATCAGGGAACGCAGCAGAACGCGGCCGTGGCCGAACAGTCGACGGCGGCAAGTCATGGGCTGGCGACCGAGGCGTCGTCGCTCAACGACCTCCTGTCGCGGTTCAAATTGGCCGAGCAGTCGCTCCCGGGGCGAGTGCGGCGGGCCGCATAGACCACGATGCCATCGGATCGAGTCGATCGGATGTTATGATCATGATCGATTCCAGCAGTCAGCGCGCAATGCGGGCGGACAATCCGTCCCAACTTTTCTTCATTCCGTCTAGGCGCCCTGCCGCCGCTGCTTGTCCGCGGCTGCGGCGATCGCGGCCGGTCAGCAGGTATATTTCCGCCGCCGCCGCTGGCTGTGAGCCATGGAATCGTCCGCCCCGTGCCGTAAGGCTAGTATTCTTCGCGGATTTGGCCTATAGGCAGCCGCAGCGCCGACCGGCTTGTCCCGTCCGCGCTATGTAACGGCCCTCGCTGGACGACATCCCGGCCATGGGCGACCCAACCCTCAAGATTTTCCAAGAAAGGGATTTCGATGTCGATTACGCTTGAGCGCAAGGCCGAGCTCATGAAGGAATACGCGATCAAGGAAGGCGACACCGGTTCGCCGGAAGTCCAGGTCGCGATCCTGACCGAGCGGATTGTGAACCTCACCGAGCATTTCAAGGACCACAAGAAGGACAACCACTCGCGTCGTGGCCTTCTGAAGATGGTCTCCCAGCGCCGCCGCCTCCTCGACTATGTGAAGTCGAAGGAAGAGCAGCGCTATCAGACTCTGATCGGCCGTCTCGGACTGCGCCGCTAAGATAGAGACCCGGCGGGCCGGAGTGGGGCGACCCCTTCGGCCCGCTGGTCGCATTTCGGCCCCCGCGAAACGGTGGGCCACACCAGCCCCGGGCTCGGCGACCAGTTCGCAAGAGCCCGACCACCCGAGCGGTCATGGGGCAGGATTACCGGATGCTTCCGGAACGGCCGGCGCCAGGCAAAGACCTGGCGCCTTCACCGCCTCGAAGCCTCTCGTCGTCTTGCCCATGACGCGTTTCGGTCACGAAACGCGCTTCGCCTCCAGCACCTATGACGGTGCTCACGGAGCGCAGGATGAAAAGGCAACAACATGTTCAACACCCACAAGGTGGAAATCGACTGGGCGGGCCGTCCGCTTACCCTGGAAACCGGCAAGANCGCAGGATGAAAAGGCAACAACATGTTCAACACCCACAAGGTGGAAATCGACTGGGCGGGCCGTCCGCTTACCCTGGAAACCGGCAAGATCGCCCGTCAGGCCGACGGCGCGGTTCTGGCCACCTACGGTGAAACCACCGTGCTGGCGACGGTCGTCTCGGCCAAGCAGCCCAAGCCCGGCCTGGATTTCTTTCCGCTGACCGTCAACTACCAGGAAAAAACCTTCGCGGCCGGCAAGATCCCGGGCGGCTTCTTCAAGCGCGAAGGCCGGCCCTCGGAAAAGGAGACCCTGGTTTCCCGTCTGATCGACCGGCCGATCCGGCCGCTCTTCGCCGCCGGCTACAAGAACGAGACCCAGGTCGTCCTCACCGTCCTCCAGCATGATCTGGAGAACGATCCCGACGTCGTCGCGATGGTCGCGGCCTCGGCGGCGCTGACGCTCTCCGGCGTGCCCTTCATGGGGCCGATCGGCGGCGCGCGCGTCGGCTATATCGAGGGTGAGTACAAGCTGAACCCGCATGTCGACGAGATGATCGAGTCCAAGCTCGACCTCCTCGTCGCCGGCACCGACTCTGCCGTGCTGATGGTGGAATCGGAAGCCCATGAGCTGTCCGAGGACGTCATGCTCGGCGCGGTCATGTTCGGTCATCGCGGCATGCAGCCGGTGATCGACGCCATCATCAAGCTGGCCGAACACGCCGCCAAGGAGCCGCGCGAGCATATCGCCGCGGATCATTCCGCGCTCGAGGGCGAAATGCTGCAGCTCGCCGAGGGCGAGCTGCGCGACGCCTACAAGATCACCGACAAGCAGGCGCGCTACGTCGCCGTCGACGCCGTCAAGGCGAAGGTCACCGCGCATTTCCTCCCAGAGGGCGCGGAAGAGACCAAATCTTCCAAAGAAGAGGTCGGCGCGGTCTTCAAGTCGCTGCAGGCCAAGATCGTCCGCTGGAACATCCTCGACACTGGTAGCCGTATCGACGGGCGTGACCTGAAGACGGTCCGCACCATCGTCGCCGAGGCCGGTATCCTGCCGCGCACCCACGGCTCGGCGCTGTTCACCCGCGGCGAGACCCAGGCGCTGGTCGTCGCCACGCTCGGCACCGGCGAGGACGAGCAGTTCGTCGACGCCCTGACCGGGACCTACAAGGAGCGCTTCCTGCTCCATTACAACTTCCCGCCATACTCGGTCGGCGAGACCGGCCGCATGGGTTCGCCCGGCCGCCGCGAAATCGGCCACGGCAAGCTGGCCTGGCGGGCGATGCGCCCGATCCTGCCGGCGCCCGAGCAGTTCCCCTACACGATCCGCGCGGTCTCCGAGGTCACCGAGTCGAACGGCTCGTCCTCGATGGCGACGGTCTGCGGCACTTCGCTTGCCCTGATGGATGCCGGCGTTCCGCTGAAGGCTTCCGTTGCAGGCATCGCGATGGGACTGATCAAGGAGGACGAGCGCTTCGCGGTTCTGTCCGACATCCTCGGCGACGAGGACCATCTCGGCGACATGGACTTCAAGGTCGCCGGCACGGGCGAGGGCATCACCTCGCTGCAGATGGACATCAAGATCCAGGGCATCACCGAGGAAATCATGCAGGTCGCCCTCGATCAGGCCAAGGCCGGTCGTCTGCATATCCTCGAGGAGATGGCCAAGGCGCTGTCGGAAAGCCGTGCCGAGCTCGGCGAGTTCGCACCGCGCATCGAGGTCATGCAGGTTCCGACCGACAAGATCCGCGACGTCATCGGCGCCGGCGGCAAGATCATCCGCGAGATCGTCGAAAAGACCGGCGCCAAGATCAACATCGAGGACGACGGCACCGTGAAGATCGCCTCCTCCTCGGCCAAGGAGATCGAGGCAGCCAAAAAGTGGATTCACTCGATCGTGGCCGAGCCCGAGGTCGGTGAGATCTACGAGGGCACGGTAGTCAAGA
Source organism: Aurantimonas sp. E1-2-R+4 (assembly GCF_036549515.1). Taxonomy (NCBI): domain Bacteria; kingdom Pseudomonadati; phylum Pseudomonadota; class Alphaproteobacteria; order Hyphomicrobiales; family Aurantimonadaceae; genus Aurantimonas; species Aurantimonas sp. E1-2-R+4. The sequence goes on from NZ_JAZHLK010000022.1 coordinate 69,594, forward strand.
CCGTCGAATTCGGCGCCTTCGTCAACTTCTTCGGCTCCAAGGACGGTCTCGTCCACATCTCGCAACTGGCCGCCGACCGGGTCGGCAAGACCACTGACGTCGTCAAGGAAGGCGATAAGGTCTGGGTCAAGCTGATGGGCTTCGACGAGCGCGGCAAGGTCCGCCTCTCCATGAAGGTGGTCGACCAGACCACCGGCGAGGAGATGAAGGAAGACGCCGCCTGATCGGCGGCCTTCTTTCCGACCCTTTGAAAGGCGCGTCCCCCGGGGCGCGCCTTTTTTTGCGTTTTATGACCATCCAGGTTGAAGCCTGCTGGCCAAACCGTTGCCGCCGCAGATAGCCGCGACCAGGACGGGTGCATACATTCCCCTACGGAATTCAACTTGACTATTACCAAACGTCGTTTCATTGTTAATGGGAAAGTACGATGGCACCAAAGTAAGAAAGGATTAGAAATGCCGGAAATCAGCGCAAAAACCCTTTCACTCTTGGTCGACGGGAAGAGCGTGGAGATCAAGAATGAAAAAGAGACCCAGACGGAGCTGAATAACGCGCTCCAAGATCCCGATAAATTCAAGGAATTCGCAAAGAGCCCAGCAGCATTCGCCAAGGAATACGGCCTGCAGATCGACGAGGCGCTATCAGCTCAATTGTCCTCGAAGCTCAAGGACGTCCAGAGCGTCGGCGATATGCAGAAGGTTATGCGGGGCACCAACGAGGCAACGGTCTGGGCCGTGGCATCCGGGTCCTACTCGGTCGCGTCGTCGAAGATCGCACTGGCGTACTGACGCATTTGCGCCAACCTGCTGAGAGACCCCTCGCCCGGTTGGGGAAGTCGGCGGGGCGGTCCTTGACAACGGTGGGGCACAAACCATGGCGATTCCAGTTTCATCCTTTGCCTTCCATTTAACTTATACCTGTCCACTCGCTTGCGCACATTGTTGCTTCAATTCCTCGCCGCAAGTCGCCGATCGCCTCGATCCGGCATTCGTTCTTGAGGCGATCGCTCATATTCCCGAAGATGTGACCCTGGTCGCCTTCACGGGGGGCGAGCCGTTTCTGCATGGTCGCAATCTCGTTCGCTATGTCGAGGCCGCGAAATCGAGATCTTTCAAGACCCGCATCGTAACGAGTGGATATTTCGCCACCTCGGAAAGAGCGGCACGTCTTCGCTTCCAGCCCCTGGCAGACGCCGGCCTCGACGAGCTTTCCATCAGCTGGGACGACTATCACGAAGAGTTTGTGGCTTTCGACTGCGTGCGCACGCTTGTGCAGACGGCGAGGGAGGCCGGAGTCTATACGGCGATCAGTTCCGTCCAGTCCGTCGAGACACTCTGGACGGCTGAGCGGATACGAAGCGCGCTCGGAGATGTCGGCTCCGAGGTGGAGATCATTAGTGAATCCGGGCTCAATCTGACCGGGCGGGCGGAGACGGACCTCAAGGACGCCACCTTTGTATCGAACGGATATCTGGGACCATGTCCCTATGTGCTGACTGGGCCGACCATGAGCGCGAAGAACAAGCTCCTTGCCTGTTGCGGCGTCATTCCGGACACCAGGCGGCTCACGATCCGCGAAGCGCCCGATCCGGAAGAAATTCCGGAGCTGATTGAAGCAAGCCTGCGCAATCCGCTTTTTACCGGGTTGTTTCTACGGGGACCCTATTCCCTGATGGTGGAGATCGCTCGCAAGCATAATGTTACAATTCCTCCTCGTGACAAGGTGGGGGGCAATTGCGAGGCCTGTAAGCTGTTGTTTGAGACGCCAACGATCGAGGATCATCTCGACGCGTATCTGAAAGACATGTCGATCACGTTTCTCAATGAGATGCTGTTGCTAGAATCTCTGGAACTGCTCACTCCGAAACATGTGATGGGCCTGTGGGGAAATAGCAGTGCCACCCGTACGGACCTCTGTCGCCACGAAGCCGGTCACGCTATCTAAGACGGGACTGACTGCGTATCCGGGACAGGACCGTTCTCGCTGTTGAAGAGAGTGCATACCGCAAGAGTTGATCGGAAACCGACCTGGGCGCTTTGATCGCACGCGTCTTCGCCGCGCTGCTCACCGGCACGGTGTTCAGCCAGTCGGTGGAGTTCACGCAGCAATATCTGCAGCGGCTCGGTGGCGCGGTGGACGAGATCGAAATGGTCGTCGCGCGATTCGACGCCGGGGCGGCACGAGCGGGCGTCTCGCGGGACGCGGCGCTAAAGCGCCTGCGCGGGAATTCCGATCCCCTGGCGGCCCGGCAGGGCGAGGACGCCGCCGCGACGATCTTATACCGGCCAGCGTTTGATCTGACTCGGTTGTGATTTTCTTATTTTCGCTGCGCGTGATTCCCTGTCCCGGCGAAGGGAGCGGGCGAGCGATGGCATTGAAGATCACCGA
>NZ_JAZHLK010000023.1:0-69083 GCF_036549515.1 Aurantimonas sp. E1-2-R+4
GTGTGAAGGGGAACCGGTGCTGCCATGACAAACCTCCGTTTGTCACAGTGATTCAGAATTCTGTCAGCTTGGGAATCCCCGAAGAGTCGGCCTTCGCTCCCGTTGGTATAAGATGCTGATCGAAGTGCCGGACACAGGAATCCGCACGCTTTGGGACAAGCTCTACTTCGATGCCATATTCAAGCGTGCGCGAAAGGAAGGACTTGGCCGCCACGACGCCAAGGAAGTGGCCAGAACTTTCATTGGACAAGTTCGGGACTTAGCGAGGTTTCAGATGAGATCCCGCGCTTCTCATGACAGCCTATAGATATGAGCCCCCTCGCGGACATTCGCCTGCCGATCCACAACGCCCTCATCTACGTCCGGAACACCGGGGACTGGGATGTGCCGGGGATCGACGGCATCGGACATCTGTGGACGAGCAAGACCTGCGTCGCGGTAGGGTGCCTGCCGGACATCGACGGAGCCACACGGATCATCGTCGGCGATGCCGCCGACGTTCCGCGAACCGAGCACGAAACCTTCGATGGGCGGATTGAGACGCCGTCGAAATCCGTGACCGTCGAATCTGTCTACGACCATGACCTTGCGGTCGTCACGACAGGGACATCGTCGACGCGCGTTCAGATCTGGACGGACGGAACGTCGCTTTCCTCAATCATTATCGTCGGCGTGCATCGACATGACTGAGATCATTCACTGGACCGCCCGTCATCCCATCCAAAATTCTCTTATCTTTATCCACGATGACGGGAATTATGATCTTCCCGAGATCGATGGAATTGGGCGGCATTGGATTACGCCGACATGCGTCGCGGTCAGTTGCAGCCCCGGCTGCGACGCGGATACGATCGTCGAAATTGGCGACCCATCCGATGTCCGGCAGTCCGAACCCGACTGACGATTTGGACAGACGGACATAAATGCTCCGAATTCGTGTCGATCGGCGTCAGCCTCAGACAGAAATAGCGAACGGGAACGATATCGGCACCGCAGGAAGGAGGTCGGAATTGACGGATTCCATTCAACTCGCTCCTCCAAACTCCCTCTTCTTTCTGTCGGACATAGAGGATGACGGAACGGGACCGGAATTCGTCCCGGATCGCCTGATCCTGTCGACCCCATCCTGCATCTCGATCGGATGTCTCGCCTTTGTCGACGGCAAGACGACGTTGACGCTGGCGCCATCGACGGAACTCGATCTGAAGCTGCCGCCAGCGTTCACCGGCTTCCTGAAAACACCCAATCGTGGTGTACGTATCTCGACGGTCGAGCATCCCTCGCTGCTGAGACTGACAACGGGCACAGTGTCGAGCAAAGTCCGAATCTGGGTCAATCGGCCCATCGAGCCGGACCGCATTATCATCGGGATCGGAGCGGCCTCCTGAGAGCCCCTCCCCCGCGTGACCCGGCCGCCTTACGCACTCTCCGGCACGAATGCCTGCTCCATCTCGCGGCGCAGATCATAGGCCCTGGAGCCGGTGGGCGCCGCGACGTCGGCGTAGGTCACCGGCGAGCCGGCGCTGACCGGCCGGGTCAGCGTCACGCGATGGGCGAGGCCGATCGGCAGCGCGCCGTTAGCGAAGCTCCGGGCCGCCGGTATGGCCTTGCCATAGACCGTGTAGCCACCTTCCCCGTCGAGAACCTCGCCCACGCGAAGCTCTCGCTTGGCGATCGCCACCGCGTCGCCGCGCCAGGTTTCCGACACGCCGGTCGCCTCGCCGCGCAGCGCCGCGTTGAGCACCGAGATCGACAGTTCCAACCCGATCAAGTGAAACGGCTTGTACATCGACGCGTAGCGGCCGGTGGCGTCGGTCGGCAGCCCATATTGCTTGAAACAGGCGGCGGCGTAGTCATTCGGCGCTTTCAGGACGACATAGACGCCCCAACGCAGATCCCGGTAGACGGGACGGCCGTCCCGCTCCAGCGAGGAGACGACCTCGACCATGCCGTCGCGGTCGAGTTGCCCGCCAACGTCCCGGGGGCGAAGGATGTGGGCGAGATCGTCGACGCCGCAGGGCGGAAATGTCAGCCCGTCATCAGGCACCGACAGGTCGCAGGCATTGGCGATGGCGGCCATCTCGATCGCCGACTTGGTGCCGTCGAGAAAGGAGTTGAACATCTGCGGGTTCATGCCGGCCGCGGCCGCCTCCTCCGGCGACAGGCCGTAATGGGTCCAGACGTCGTCGGGCGTCACCTGGTGATAGGCTGGCAGATATTTCGTACCCTTGCCCGCCGCCGCGATGGTGAAGCCGGCCGAGCGCCCCCAGTCGACCATCTCGGCGACCAGCGCCGGTTGGTCGCCATAGGCCATCGAATAGACCACACCGGCCTCGCGGGCGCGCCGGGCCAGAAGCGGACCGCAGAGAACGTCCGTCTCGACATTGACCATGACCAGATGCTTGCCCGCGGCGATACATGCCAGCGCATGGGTAACGCCGGCCTCCGGCATCCCCGTCGCCTCGATCACCACCTCGACCCCCTCGGCCGAACAGGCATCGACACCGGAATCGACGAAGCGCGTTTCGCCGATCCGCGCCTCATCCCAGCCGACGTTTCGGCAGGTCTGGCGCGCCCTGTCGGTGTCGAGGTCGGCGATGACCGCGATCTCGAGGCCCGGAATTGTCGGCACCTGCGACAGGAACATCGAGCCGAATTTGCCGGCGCCGATCAGCGCGACCGTAACCGGCCGGCCATCCTCATGGCGGCGGCGAAGCAGATGTTGCAGATTCAAGCGGTCGGCTCCTCTCCTCCCGGCGCGTCTCGACCTCCATCGAACGAAGCGCCTGTCCTCACCGGCCGGACGGTACGCGGAGCTTACGTTTCAGGCAACGGGGCGTGCCCTAGCCGAACCGCGCCGCCAGTTCCGCCGCCAGCGCCGCGTCCTCGCAATCCCGCTCGACCGTCTTCGAGCGCACCAGACAGGCTTCCGACTTCAGGATCACGCCGTCGGTAAGGATCTTCAGATGGTTGGCGGTCAGCGTCGATCCGGTCGAGGTGATGTCGACGATGATGTCGGCCGAACCTGCCGCCGGCGCACCTTCGGTAGCACCCAGGCTCTCGACGATCCGATAGCTCTGGATGCCATGCAGGCGGGTGAAGAAGCTCTGTGTCAGCCGCCAGTATTTGGTGGCGATCCGCAAGCGCCGCCCATGCCGGGCGCGGTAGGAGCCGGCGACGTCGCTCAGATCCTCCATCGTCTCGACATCGACCCAGGCATCGGGGACGGCGACGACCACGTCGGCATGGCCGAAACCGAGCCGCGCGATGATCTCGACGGCGGCGTCGGGCTCCGCGATCGTCTCCCGGACCAGATCCTCGCCGGTGATGCCGAAATCGATCGCCCCGTCGCGCAGCTCCCGCGCGATTTCCGAGGCCGACAACAGCAGCACCTCGAGGCCCGGCGCGCCGCTGACCACGGTGCGGTAGCTGCGGGCGTTCTCCGCCGTCGCGACACTGATCCCGGCCGCCGCCAGCGCCGCGATCGCCTTTTCGTTCAACCGCCCCTTGGACGGGATCGCCAGCGATACGGTCATGACTTTTCTCCCGCCTGGCCGGTCGCGGCGCCAATGCGGTCGAGCCAGAGCGCGAAGCCCACGGCCGGGATCGGCGCAGCGGCACCCAGCATCGTCAGCAGACGGTCGTAGCGCCCGCCGCCGGCCAGCGTCTCGTCGGAACCCTTTTGCCGCGCCTCGAAGACCAGCCCGGTATAATAGTCGATCGGCCGGCCGAAGGCGGCGCGATAGCGCACCGAGGCCAGATCGACGCCGGCGGCGCGCAGCGCCAGATTGCGGGTCTCGAAGAACAGCGCCGCGCGGCCGAGATCGAGATCGGCCGATTCCGCCAGACCGCGCAGCCGGTCGCCGGCCTCCCCGAGCGGGCAGTCGATCGCAAGGAACTGCCGCAAAAGGTTCAGCGGCGCGTCGTCGAGCCGCGCCTCGGCGACAGCGAGCTTTTCGATCAGCCGCACCGCGACCTCGCCGGGCGAGCGGCCGGCATGGGGCGGCAGTCCCGCCTCCTCCATACGCGTGCGGATCGTCCGGGTCAGCGCGCCCTCCTCGCGGCGGCGGGCGAGATCGGCAAGCTCCGGATTGAGCCGCTCCAGCGTGCCGGCACCGCCGGTTGCCAGCGCGTTGAGCGCCGCGTCGAGCAGCCCGTCATGGCCGAAAGTGCGCACCAGCCGGCGCTGCCAGCCCTCGGGCAGGCCGAGCGCCTTCAAGAACGCCTCGAACAGACCCTGATCGCCGAGCACGATGTCGAGGTCGGCCGGATCGATGCCGCAGGCGGCAAGCCCCGCCAGCGCATCGGCCAGCGCCCTTGCGTCGGCGGTGGCGCGGTTGGCCTCGCCGAGATCCTCGATGCCGGCCTGGAAGAACTCACCCGGCCCGCTGGGGCGCTGGCGGAAGACGAGGCCGAGATAGGAATAGCGGCGCGGCAGCGCCTCGCCCGCGCCGACATGGCCGAGGCAGACGGGAATGGTGAAATCGGGGCGCAGGCACAGATGCTCGCCGGCCTCGCCGCGGGTGAGAAAAATGCGGCGGCGCAGCGCCTCGCCGGCGGTGTCGAGATAGGGGTCGGCCGGCTGGATGATCGGCGCATGGACGCGGCGCGCCCCGCGTGCCTCGAACAGGGCGCCGAGCGCGGTCTGGAACGGAGCGGGCGCGGTGTCGCTCACTGGCTCAGGCTCCGGAAGCGCCGGACGCGCGATCCTCGGCATGGCGGGCGAGGATGCGGCGTACGGCTTCGATCATCTCACCTTCGTCCACCATCTCCTGGCCGGCGCGGGCCTCGCGCCATTCGGCATTGTCCTCGATGGTTTCGGCGATGCGCTTGCCCTCGATCAGATCCTTGATCTGGACCTTTCCGGCCGCCTTCTCGTCGCCGCCCTGGATGATCACGACGGGCGCGTTGCGGCGGTCGGCATATTGCAGCTGCTTGCCGAACTGTTTCGGGTTGCCCTGAAAGACCTCGACCGGCACCGGCGGCTTTGACGGATCGCCGTTGAGCGCGTCGCGCAGCTTCGTCGCCATAGCCTGATAATCGGCCATGCGGTCGCGATCCATCACCGTGACCACCACCGGGCCGGGTCGTTCCGACACATCGAGGCGGCCGAGATTCTTCAGCGCCGTCTGCAATCGCGAGACGCCGATGGAAAAGCCGGTCGCCGGCACCGGCTGGCTCATGAAGCGCGAGACGAGGCCGTCATAGCGCCCGCCGCCGCCGACCGAGCCGAACTGGACTTTCTGGCCCTTGTCGTTGACGACGTCGAACAGGAGCTCGGCCTCGAAAACCGGGCCGGTGTAGTATTCGAGACCACGGACGACTGAGGGGTCGATGCGGATTCGGTCGGGGCCGTAGCCAGCCGCATCGAATAACTTCGCCATATCTTCCAATTCTTTTGCACCGTCCGCGCCAATTTGTCGGAAATCGACACGATCGCCAAATCTCCGAGCGATGGCGGCATTCACGTCATAGCCATCTTCTTTGAAAGTACCGAATTCCCATTCAACGCCATCCTCACCGGTGACGATCCGTGTGTCGGCTGGATTGCCAGGAACCAGCCTTTTAGTATCGAATTTGAAATCTGAGATTGTTTTCAATACCCAGCCTATTGACCTAGCGTTGAGCTCCGCCCCCGGCGTGAAATCGCCCTCGCCCTCTTTGCCTCCGTCCCAACGGCCCTCACCCAGCAACAGCCGCACGCCTTCGATGCCGAACTTGTCGAGTTTGTCGATCGCCCGCAGCACAGTCAGCCGCCTCCCGGCGTTCTCCGCGCCGCCGAGGCCGATCGCCTCCAGGACGCCGTCGAGCACCTTGCGGTTGTTTACCCGGATCACATACTGGCCGCGCGGAATCCCCAGCGCCTCCATCGTGTCGGCCATCATCATCGCCATTTCGGCGTCGGCCGAGACGTTCGGCGCGCCGACGATGTCGGCGTCGAACTGCATGAACTGGCGAAACCGCCCCGGCCCCGGCTTCTCGTTGCGGAAGACATGCCCCGCCCGGTAGCTGCGATAGGGTTTCGGCAGGGTCTCGTAATGTTCCGCGACATGGCGGGCGAGCGGCGCGGTGAGGTCGTAGCGCAGGCTCAGCCACTGCTCATCGTCGTCCTGCAGCGAGAACACGCCGGCATTCGGCCGGTCGGCGTCGGGCAGGAATTTGCCGAGCGCGTCGGTGTATTCGAATAGCGGGGTCTCGACCGGCTCAAAACCATACGTCTCGTAGACGCGCCGAATGGTGGCGAGCATGTCCGCCTCGGCGCGCAGATCGTCGGCGGTCCGATCGACAAAGCCGCGCGGCACCCGCGCCTGGACCCTCGTCGGTTTCTTCTTCTTTTCAGCCATGATGACGCAGCGATCCGGATGGGTTCGATGGGCGCGCGGGGCGCCGACAGTTGCGGGCGTTCCCGTAACCCGTGCGGCAAATTTCGGCAAGGCGACGGGTTTGGGTGGGGGCGCCATCGGGCATGGCTGGGTGACATCGGATGGCTGGACGTCGCCGAGATCGGCGCCTTCTCGCCCCTTGTGGGAGAGAAAGCCTTTTCGCGGGCTTAGGGCGAGCGCAGCGAGGTCTAAACCGCAGAAAAGGCAAGAGCGGGGTGTCACCAGACCAACCGCCGCCGCGATGGCGGACAAGTCGCCCAACACCCACCCATCCTTCACCCTCGACGATGAGGGCGCCGGCATCCAAACCTCGTCATCCCGGCCTTGAGCCGGGATCCATGCCGCGACGTTTATTCCCTCTCGTCCGTCACCGGATTGGCGGCTCGCACGGCCTGGAATGGGTCCCGGCTCAAGGCCGGGATGACGACCGTGTTTGGTGTCGCGGCCTTCCTATCCACCGTGGCAACAGACACTATGGCTCTGACGAAGTCGGCCTAGAGGCGCTTGTTGAACAAGGAGTTCTGAAACCGTGACGCTAGTGTCAGAAAAGAATCTCGGCGGGATGGCAGTTGATGAGCTTTTGGCAGCCTACGTCGCTTTGTGTCTGCGGCAGTTCGATGCAAACGAGGTCGAGGATTCTCGCCGCTACAACGCGACATTTCCCATCATGATGGCGATCGAGACGGAACTTGAGAGCCGCGCAGGCGATCAAAGACGGGCGCTGAAGGGGCTGTTCGATCATCAGAACATCCAGGTGCGACTACAAGCCGCTCGTGCATGCCGCTCAGTCGCCCCCGTAGCTGCCGCCGCGTTGTTAGAGGAAATCAGAGCCTCCCAACGTTTCCCACAAGCAGCCGACGCCGGCATGTGGCTTCGCGGCGGGCGGAAAGATGCGGCCAAGCGGAAGCACTGAAGCCATGACACGAGCGAAAAGCGGCGATATGACGATCGAACAGTTGGTCGCCCACTACTCCGAAATCGGAGTGGCGCAGGACAGGGCCCTGCTGGATAATTTCGTCGGTCAGTTCAACCGGCTCTACGATGAGGCGCAGGCGGTTGAGGACGAACTGAAACGCCGCGAAGGCGACCAGCGCCGCGCGCTGCTTGCGCTCTATGGGCACCCTAATTGGCAAGTCCGTCTCAACGCGGCTCAGGCTACGCGACCGGTGGCTCCGCAGGCCGCACGCCGGATGATCGAGGAGATCGCAGACTCGCGGCACTTTCCGCAGGCAGGCCATGCCGGCATGGCGCTCTATGCTATGGACAGGGGTATCTACAAGCCGGAGTGAGGCTCATGGCAACCATTCGGCCCGACGATCAAACGGTTCCGGAGCTCGTCGCGGCGTTCGTCGCCGTCAGCCTCGCCCAATCGAAAGCCATCGATGACGACAATCACCGGCGCTACAACAAGCTGGTCGATGACTATCTTGCCTTGGAAGCGGAGCTACGGTCACGCCAAGGCGACCAACGGCGAGCCTTGCTGCCCTTGTTCAATCACAGGAACGTCCAGGTCCGTATGAACGCGGCTCTCTCGACGCTGGCCGCATTACCGGACGAGGCGCGAGAGACGCTTCGACTGATCCATGCCCGGCGCGAATATCCGCAAGCCGCCGATGCGATCGGTCTGCTCAATGCATTGGAGCGGGGAACCTACTTGCCGACATAAGGCGATGCCGGCGCTACGAAATGCGAAGGTTCTGAAATGGCGATCGTCCCCCAACTTACCGAACTCACGGTCGACGAGATCGTCCGAAAGTACATCGCGATCGGCCTTGCCCAGGACAAGGCGATAGAAGCGGACGACACCAGCACGTTCAATCGGCTGGCGCGTCGCCAGTTCGCGTATGAGAAAGAACTGAAACGCCGCGAAGGCGATCAGCGACGGGCGCTGGTTCCGCTTCTCGAACATTCCAACGCGCAAATCCGTTTGAACGCGGCCCATGCGACACTCATTGTGGCACCGCTCCTGGCGCGCGAGACGCTGGAAGCCGTCGCGGCATGGGAGTCCGGCCCCCAGGCTCTCGATGCGGGGATGGCGATTCAGATGCTCGACGAGGGACGGTTCGTTCCCAAGTGAGGCTCGCCGTACGCAGCGGGAACTGACAGACGCGATTTGCAGATCGGCCTAGCCAGGCTCAGGAACGAAGGGATTCTCAAGCCGTGAGACCGATCAATCTGACGACCGCGAGCGTCGACGATCTCGTCGCCTATTTTGCCGAATTGGGGTTGGCGGAGGACGAGGCGGAGTTGCGAGCCGCCCAAACGACGATCAACCGGCTGGTGCGGCGGCGATTTGCCGTGGAGAACGAATTGAAGGCGCGCGCCGGCGACCAGCGGCGCCAGCTCAGCCGCTATTTCAACCATCCGAACATTCAGGTGCAGCTGAACGCGGCGACCGCGACGCTGGCATTGTTTCCGGCGGAGGCGCGCAGCAAGATCGAGGAGATCGCGAGCTGGAGGGTCGGACCCTATGAGCTGGAGGCTGGCATGCGATTGGCCGCTTTGGACGACGGAACCTTCATCCCGCAGTAGCGATCCTACGTTCGCACCGGCCGCGCGAATGCCGCGCGCTCGGCCTCACAGGCCACACGCACGCAACACCCCTCGACATGGTCGTTGACGAAGCCCATCGACTGCATGAAGGCATAGACGGTGGTCGGACCGACGAAGCTGAATCCGGCCTTCTTCAGAGCCTTGGACAGACACGTCGAGGCCGGCGTTACCGGGTTGGCGGCAAGCCAGGCGCCGGTCAGGACCTCCGGCCGTTCGTCGGAACCGGGTTCATGCGCCCACAGGAAGGCGGCGAGCGAGCCGTGCTCGGCGCGGATGTCGCGCGCGCGGCGAGCGTTGTTGATCGCCGAGACGATCTTGCCGCGATGCCGGATGATGCGGGCATCGAGAACGAGGCGCTCGATGTCGGTCTCGGTCATCGCCGCGACCCGGTCGATGGAAAAGCCCTGGAAGACTTCGCGAAAGGCATCGCGCTTTCTGAGGATGGTCAGCCAGGAGAGCCCCGCCTGAAACCCTTCCAGGCAAAGCTTTTCGTAAAGCCGGTCGTCGTCGGCCGAGAGGCGGCCCCATTCGCGGTCGTGATAGGCGCGATAGGCCGGGTCGCCGCCGTGCCAGGCGCAGCGCAAGAGGCCATCCTCGCCGCGGATCAGGCCGGCGGGAACGGGTGCGTCGAGGGCGGACGGCTGCGAAACGGTGGCGTTCATCGGGGCAGTCATCGCAGCCCTCATTGTGGGGGGCAAGTACGCTCTTGTGCGCTCCTGCCAACCTACGGCGATAAGGAAGCATTAACCCTACCGCGATCTTGCTGAGCGTCCGCATTCGATCCGTCCGCGAATTTACGGTTTTCTCGTTCTTTCCCGCCAGTCTGGGCATCAAGGGGCCTCGTGCCCCGCGACCGATCAACGGAACGAGTCCCATGAAGCGAACGAAAGCCTGCTTGATTCTCGCGGCCTTGGTGGGGGCGTTGGCGGCCCCTTCGACCACCCTGGCCCATGACAGCTATCACGATCTGGCCGCCGTGCCGCTGCCGCCGCATCTCAGCGCCGAGCGGGTGTTGCAGCTAACGCCGGGCAGCGGCGTCGTACCGGGCTATTATGGCGCCGCCGTGCGACGCCCGGACGTCGCCCGCTCCGGCGTCATTCTTGCGACGACGCCGGTGCTGATCGAACAGCCGGTGCGGATACCTACCGTCTACGCCGCGCCGGGGGCGGTCGCCGCTCCGCAGGGCGTGGTTCTAGCGCACGCCCAAGGTCGACCCGTGGCGCCGCAGCGCGCGCTCGACCCCGTGTATTTGCCGCAGGACGTCGCCTATGGCGGCAAGGAGGCGCCCGGCACGATCGTCATCGATACAAAATCGAAATTTCTCTATCACGTCGGCAAGAACGGCAAGGCCCGCCGCTACGGCGTCGGCGTCGGCAAGCAGGGCTTTAGCTGGCGCGGCACCGAAAAGATCAGCCGCAGGGCCGAATGGCCGAGTTGGACGCCGCCGAAGGAAATGATCGCCCGCGAACGCAAGAAGGGCCGCATCCTGCCGGCGCGCATGGAAGGCGGCGAGGCCAATCCGCTCGGCGCCCGCGCGCTCTATCTCGGCTCGACGCTTTACCGCATCCACGGCACCAACCAGCCCTGGACGATCGGCAAGGCCGTCTCCTCCGGCTGCATCCGCATGCGCAACCAGGACGTAGTGGAGCTCTACAGCAAGGTAAAGGTCGGCACCAAGGTCATCGTCCGCTGACCGGACGGCCGGCGCGCAGGCACGGATCCGTGTAGCGCTCTTTCCGAAACAGCACCGAATAACATAACGTAGCGGCAGGGATCCGCTTGGGACGCGGCATCCGCGCTGGAAGAGGGAACGCAAGCAATGAACAAATGGACGCAATGGGCGGCAGCCGGCCTGGGAGCGGCCTTGGCGCTGGTGCTGACCGTCGAGGCCGGCGCACAGGAAACCCGGCGCTACGATTACGCCACCAACTCCTGGGTGACGGCAAGCGCTGCCACGCCCCAGGGCCGGCGACTTTCCCAGCGCCGCCCGGCGGCCAAGTTCGAGCGGACGCAAGTGCGCATCGAAACCAAGGAAAAGCCCGGCACGGTGATCGTCGATTCGAGCAAGAAGTATCTGTATTTCGTCGAGGGCAACGGCATGGCGACCCGCTACGGCGTCGGCGTCGGCAAGGAAGGCTTCGGCTGGTCCGGCCGCATGAGCGTTGGCCGTAAGGCGGAATGGCCGGGCTGGACACCGCCCGCCACGATGATCGCGCGTGAGCGCAAGAAGGGGCGCATCCTGCCTGCCTACATGAAGGGCGGCCCGGCCAATCCGCTCGGCGCGCGGGCTCTGTATCTTTATCGCGGCGGTCGCGATTCGCTGTTCCGCATCCATGGCACCAACCAGCCCTGGACCATCGGCCAGAACATGTCGTCGGGCTGCATCCGGATGATGAACGAAGACGTCGAGCACCTCTACAGCCGGGTGCCGAGCGGCTCGAAGGTGGTCGTCATCGGCCCTCGCGGCGAGGGATCGAAGGGCGTTTATGCCGAGCGCGGCGCGGTCAAGACCGACGTCCTCTCGGCGCTGTTCGGCGGCTGATCGCCGCATCCGATCCGAACCATATATCTCGGCCCGCCGGCGACGGCGGGCCGTTTCGCGTTCGGCGACAACGTTTCTTATTCAGCGGCCTGCAGAGCGGGCTCGACGCGTGGCTCGACGCCGGCAAGGCTGGCCGGTTTCTCGCCGCCGAACGCCCAGTCCAGCAACTCGACCGTGTGCAGGATCGGGATCGCCGTCGCCGAGCCGATCTGCGTCATGCAACCGATATTGCCGGTGGCGATCGCTTGCGGTGCGAGACTCTCGATGTTCTTCACCTTGCGGTCGCGCAACGTGGCGGCGATCTCCGGCTGCAGGATGTTGTACGTGCCGGCCGAGCCACAGCACAGGTGCCCTTCCGGGACATCGCGAACCGTGAAACCGGCTTGGGCGAGCAGCACCTTCGGCGCCATGGTGATCTTCTGGCCATGCTGCATCGAGCAGGCCGAGTGGTAGGCGACGACGAGGTCGGTCACGTTCACCGGCAGCGGCAATGCGAGGTCCGACAAAAACTCGGTGACGTCCTTGGCCAGCGCCGAGACCTTCGCGGCCTTTTCGGCATAGGCGGGGTCGAGCCGGAGCATGTGGCCGTAATCCTTGATCGTCGTGCCGCAACCGGACGCCGTGATCAGCACCGCGTCGAGCCCGTCTTCCTCCGCGGTGCGCGTCCAGACATCGACATTGCGACGGGCGAAGCCGAGCGCTTCGTCCTCCTGGCCCATGTGATGGACGAGGGCGCCGCAACAGCCCTCCCCCTTCGGCACCACGACCTCGACGCCGAGCCGGTTGAGCAGCCGCACCGTCGCCTCGTTGATCTTCGGGTCGAGCACCGACTGAGCGCAGCCGGTGAGAAGCGCGACGCGTTTTTGGCGTGCTCCCTCGGCGATGTGGACCGCCGGATCGTTGATCGCCGCTTTCGCCGGCACGCTGGACGGCGCGAGCCTGAGCATCGCGGCGAAGGGTTTCAGCGGCTTGATCGCGGCAAAGAGCGGCGCGAGCGGGCGGCCGAGCCGCGCCATCGTCAGGCTGGCGCGGAAGCGGGCCGGATAGGGCAGCGTCATCGCCAGGACGCGGCGGATCATCCGGTCCATGAACGGCCGGCGATAGGTCTTGGCGATATGGACGCGGGCGTGATCAACGAGGTGCATGTAGTTCACATCGGCCGGGCAGGTGGTCATGCAGGCAAGGCAGGACAGGCACCGGTCGATATGGGTGACGGTCTTTGCGTCCGCCGGCCGGTCGTTCTCCAGCATCTCCTTGATCAGGTAGATGCGGCCGCGCGGGCTATCGAGCTCGTTGCCGAGCGTGACATAGGTCGGGCAGGTCGCGGTGCAGAAGCCGCAATGCACGCATTTGCGAATGATCTGTTCGGAATGCGCGACGTCGGGATTGTCGAGCTGGGCGGGTGTGAAGGTGGTTTGCATGGTTATCCCATCTTGCCCGGATTGAGCACGCCCATCGGGTCGAACTGCTCCTTCAGCCGGCGCGACAGCGCGGCGAGCGGACCGGGCTGCGGCTGGAACACCTCTGTCGCGGTCCTGACGCTGTCGGATGCGCGCACCAGCGTCGCGTGACCGCCACCAAAGCGGGCGATTGTCTCGCGCACCAGCGCCGCTGCGGGCTCGCCCTCCAAGCGCATCCAGACGAGACCGCCCTGCCAGTCGTAATAGGCGTCGATGCCAGTTTGCACCCGTAGGCTCATGACGATCTCATGGCCGCGCGTCGGCATGACCGACAGGCGCCAGACCGGCTTGGTCGTGCCGTCGACGAAGGGCCGCACGTCCCGGACGTCGCGCCAGACCGCGCGGGATGCCTCGGCCTCGAGCGTCTCCAACGGCGCCACCTTGGCGAGCGCCGCGCCGAGATAGGCGGCGCGCGCCTTGACCGAAGGGCCGAAGCCCTCGAGCCGGATCAGCGTCGCCGCGTCCTTGCCGAGCGCCCCGTCCGCGACGCGCCCCGCCACATAGGCCGGCAGATGCGCGGCCCCCGATGCCTCGGCGGAGGAGCCCATCGCCGCCGCCATCGCTCCGGCCGCCGCGTCGTCGTCGAGACCGCGCAGCACCAGCGTCGTCTCGGTTTCGGTTTTCGGCAGCACCTTGATCGTCACGTCGGTCAGCACGGCGAGCGTGCCATAGGAGCCGGTGAGCCCCTTGGACAGGTCGTAGCCGGTGACGTTCTTGACCACCCGGCCGCCGGACTTGAACATTTCGGCGCGACCGGAGACCGCGTGAACGCCAAGGATGTGGTCCCGCGCCGCGCCCTGTTTCAGGCGGCGGGGACCGGCAAGATTGCAGGCAATGACGCCGCCGATCGTCCCCTGCCCCGGCTCCAACCCGTGCAGCGGGCCGTAGTCCATCGGCTCGAATTCGAGGCGCTGGTTGTTGTCGTCGAGCAGGCGCTCGATCTCGGCCAGCGGCGTGCCGGCCCTGGCCGACAGCACCAGTTCCTCGGGCTCGTACAAGGTGACGCCGGTCATCCTGGCCAGCGACAGCGTGCGCGCCGCCTGCACGGGACGGCCGAGGCCGCGCTTGGAGCCGGAGCCCTCGACGACGAGCGGCGCTTCCTGCGAAACCGCCGCGGCGACGATGTCACGAAGATCGCCGGGCGTTTCAGGGCGGAGCGTCGCTTGAGCGACCTCGCTTGCCTTACGGGAAGGAATAACGGTCATGCCAGATCCGTCCGCGCGTAAAGATCACGAAGGGCGCAGGAGAAGCCGAATTCAGGCAGTTCAATGCGATCGTCGCCCGAACGGAAGACGCGGCCCCGCCACTCGTCGGACCGCGACCAGACTTCGACGGCCATGTCGGTCTGCGAGAGGATCAGGACGTGCAGGCAGTCAGGGTGATCGGCATAGCGAAGGCGTTTGGTGCTGATGTAATCGCGGGTGTTGGTGTCCGACAGAACCTCTCCGGCCAAGTAAAACCTTTCGGCGAAATACACACCTGTCGGAATGCGATCAACGACAGCGACATCGACCTGAGGACGGAAGCCCGGATGGGCCGGAACCGACAGGCCGATTTCCCGCATGGCGTCGAGATCGTGTCGCGACGCGTCGAGCGCGTCGTTAAGAAGCCGTTCCAGATTCGATCCAATTCGTTGATGCTTCAAACTCGGCGGATGCATCATCTGGATCGGCTCC
Source organism: Aurantimonas sp. E1-2-R+4 (assembly GCF_036549515.1). Taxonomy (NCBI): domain Bacteria; kingdom Pseudomonadati; phylum Pseudomonadota; class Alphaproteobacteria; order Hyphomicrobiales; family Aurantimonadaceae; genus Aurantimonas; species Aurantimonas sp. E1-2-R+4. The sequence goes on from NZ_JAZHLK010000023.1 coordinate 14,615, forward strand.
CCATCGATCAACTCCCATCGTTCGTCCTCCGAACGTGCCTCCAGAAATCTGAGGAAGCGCGCCTCGTCCATCGGCGGGTCGTCTTTCAGCGACGGCAGCATTTCGATCGCGCCCATGATCAGAACCTCGGCAGGTCGGGGAAAGCGACCTGCCCCTTGTGAACATGCATGCGGCCGAGTTCGGCGCAGCGGTGAAGAACGGGGAACATCTTGCCCGGGTTGAGCAGGTGCTTGTTGTCGAAGGCGCATTTGACCCGCTGCTGGTGCTTCAGATCGTCCTCGGAGAACATCTCCGGCATCAGATCGCGCTTTTCGACCCCGACCCCATGCTCACCGGTCAAGACGCCGCCGACTTCCACACAGAGCCGCAAGATGTCGTTGCCGAATTCCTCGGCCCGGTGCAGTTCGCCCTCCTTGTTGGCGTCGTAGAGGATTAGCGGATGGAGGTTACCGTCGCCGGCGTGGAAGACGTTGGCGACACGCAGATCGTATTTTTCCGACAGCGCCTTCATGCCGGCGAGCACCCTCGGCAGCTGCTTGCGGGGGATGGTGCCGTCCATGCAGTAATAATCCGGCGAAATCCGCCCGACCGCCGGGAAGGCCGCCTTGCGCCCGGCCCAGAAGGCCGTGCGTTCTTCTTCCGACTGCGAGACCTTGGCGGTGACCGCACCATTGGCCTTGGCGATCGCCTCGACCTCGACAAGCAGATGGTCGACCTCGGCGGCGGGACCGTCGAGCTCGACGATCAAGAGCGCCTCGACATCGCGCGGGTAGCCGGCATGAACGAAGTCTTCCGCCGCATTGATGGCGAGGCGGTCCATCATCTCCATGCCGCCGGGGATGATGCCCTTGGCGATGATCGCGGCAACGCATTCGCCGGCCTGTTCGGAGGTCGGGAAGCCCAGCAGCACGGCACGCGCCGTCTCCGGGCTTTGCAGGATGCGCACGGTCACCTCGGTGACGACGCCGAGCAGGCCTTCCGAGCCGGTCATCAGGCCGAGCAGATCGTAGCCTTCGGAGTCGAGATGCTTGCCGCCGAGGCGCATCACCTCGCCCTCGATAGTGACCAGTTCCACCCCGATCACGTTGTTAGCCGTCAGCCCGTATTTGAGGCAGTGGACGCCGCCGGAGTTCTCCGCGACGTTGCCACCGATCGAACAGGCGATCTGCGAGGACGGATCGGGCGCGTAGTAAAAGCCCTGGCCCTCGACGGCCTTGGTGATGCCGAGATTGGTCACGCCCGGCTGCACCACCGCGCAGCGATTGTCGTAGTCGATCTCGAGGATACGGTTGAACTTCGACAGGACCAGCAGGACGCCGTCCTCGAGCGGCAGCGCGCCGCCGGACAGTGACGTGCCGGAGCCGCGCGGCACCACTGGGATTTCCTCGGCGTGACAATATTTCAGAACCCTGGCGACCTGGGCGACCGTCTCCGGCAGCACCACGACCAGCGGCATCTGGCGATAGGCGGTCAAGCCGTCGCTTTCGAAGACGCGCATCTCGTTCGCTGCATCGACGACGCCTTCGCCGGGCACGATCGCCCTGAGCGACGTAACGATCGCGGCGCGGCGATCGAGGATCGCCTGGCTCGGCTTCGGCATCATGACCGACATGGACGGAACTCCCTAAACTGCGGCCCGAAGGTAAGCCCGCGGCGGCGCTTCGTCCACCGCGACCGCCCTTCTGTCCATCATTCTCAATGGTCGGCGGCGGAACGGTTCATATGCCGCTTGCGGATGCGGCGCACGACCAGCCAGACGCCGAGTAGCGCGACCGGCACGAAGGCGGCGATCAACACCGGCTGGGCGATCGGGAAACCTTCGTATTCCAGACCCTTGGCGACATAGGCGAAGAGGCCGACCACGTAATAGCCGATCGCCGCGACCGACAGGCCCTCGACCGTCTGTTGCAGGCGCAGCTGCAGCTGCGCGCGGTTGTCCATCGAGCGCAGGAGATCGCGATTCTGGTGCTCCAGCTCGACGTCGATGCGGGTGCGCAGGAGATTGGCTGCCCGCGCCAGCTTTTTCGACAGCGTCGCCTGGCGCTCCTCGATGGACCGGCAGGTGCGCATCGCCGGCGCCATGCGTCGTTTGAGAAACGCCGACCAGCTTTCCTGACCCGGGATCGGCTGTTCCACCAAGGCGTTGAGCCTTTCGCGGACGATTTCGTCATAGGCCCGGCTCGCCCCGAATCGGTAGAGAACCGAGGCTGACGACGCTTCGACCTCGGCCGCGGCGAGAGTGATTTCCTGAAGCAGCGAGCGGCTGTCCTCGCCGCCCTCCCGCATCTCCTCGGTAATGCCGGCGAGCCGCGCCTCCAGCTGCGTGACCACCGGGCCGATGGATTGCGCCAGCGGCAGGCCGAGCAGCGCTAAAGTGCGGTAGATCTCGATTTCGACCAGCCGCATGGCGAGCGCCCCGGCGCGTGCGGGCGGCAGGCCGTCGTCGAGCACCAGGATGCGGGTCAGTCCATCGCCGTCCTGACGAAAGTCGGTCGCGGCATGGGCCAGCCCGCCATCCATGATGGAATAGCAAAAGCTCGCCTTGTCGAAGCCGGTCAGCGAGGCCTCGCCGGCCTCGTCATGGGGCCGGATTTCCAGGCGGACGCCGGCGATGAAGGGACCGGGCGCGCGAAACTCGGCGCCGAAAGGATGCCCCTCGAACGGGTCGCCGAAGCGCGCGGGCGGCGGCCCTTCCCAGGAATAGGTCGAAAACTCGGTGTGACGCTCCCAACGCAGCCGGCCCTTGCCGAAGTCGAAGGAGTGGGTTCGGGCACCGGAGGCGGGCGGCGCCACGCCTCGGCGCGTCGACATTTCGGAGAGGATCGCGATGTCGCGTTCGCCTTGATCTTCCATCATGAAAGCCAGAACGATCAGCGCGCCGGGCGTCTCGATCAGCGGGAACGGGCGCGCGTGCAGTTCACCGAGTACCGCCGCGCGGCGCGGATCAGGCTCGAACGTCTCGAAGGCGCTTTGCTTGAATGTCGTTTTGGCCATCATCCCTTGCGCCTTTCGTGTCGCGAGCGTGCTAGCCGAAACGAGAGATGAACGGAAGCCGCCGAGCGCGGGAAGATATTGCAGCGCAGACAAAACGAGCCCAAAAGGAGCGGAATGGGCGCCTGGGCGCCGGGAGCTTGGCGGGCGGCATATGTGCCGCAGGAAATCATCTGGGAGAGGGCATGGCCGACATCGACCATACAACCGATCAAAACGAAGCGAGGTCCACCACGCCCGAGGTGGCGCTCTTCGTCACCTGCCTCGTCGATTTGTTCCGGCCGAGCGTCGGCTTCGCGGCGATCAAGCTGATCGAGGATTCCGGCTGCCTGGTGAGCGTGCCGACGGCACAGACCTGCTGCGGCCAGCCCGCTTATAATTCCGGCGACCGGGCCGATACGCGCGCCATTGCCGAGCAGGTCATCGCCACGTTCGAGGGCTTCGACTATGTCGTGGCGCCGTCCGGCTCCTGTTCGGCGATGCTGAAGAAGCATTATCCCGAACTCTTCACCGGCGACGCCGAATGGGAGGCGCGGGCGGCGGCGTTTTCCGACAAGGTCCACGAACTCGTCAGCTTCCTTGCCGATGTCCGTGGTGTCACCGCCGTCGAAGCCAAGGTCGCGGGCACGGCAACCTATCACGATTCCTGTTCGGGCCTGCGCGAACTCGGTGTCAAGGCGCAGCCGCGAAAGCTGCTCGAATCGATCGATGGGCTCGAACTGACCGAACTGAAGGAAGCCGAGGTCTGCTGCGGCTTCGGCGGGACCTTCTGCGTGAAATATCCCGATATCTCCAACGCCATCGTCACCAAGAAGGCCAAACATGTCGCCGCCAGCGGCGCCGACATGCTGCTGGCCGGCGATCTCGGCTGCCTGATGAACATGGACGGCAAACTGAAGCGCGAAGGCATCGCCGTGGAAGTACGCCATGTCGCCGAGGTGCTGGCCGGCATGACCGACACGCCGCCGATCGGCGGCAGGCTATGACACGGATCGTCAACGGCGAGACCTTCTTGCCCCTTTCCAAGTTCCCCGCCGAATGTCCCTATACGATCGAGCAATCGCGCGATCACGACTGGATGCCCGAGTAACCGATGCAAATCACCTCCCAGACCTTCAAGGCCAATTCCGTCAAGGCGCTCGCTGACGTCGAGCTGCAGCGCGCGCTCGGCAATGTCGAGCGCGGCTTCATCGCCAAGCGGCAGAAGGCCGTCGATGCGTTGCCCGAATTCGACGCGTTGCGCGACAAGGCGCGCGAGATCAAGAATCACACGCTGAAGCACCTCGATCTCTACATCGAGGCCTATGTGGCGAAGGTCGAGGCATCCGGCGGCATCGTGCATTTCGCCGAGGATTCCGAGCACGCCCGGCGGATCTTCCTCGACATCGCCAAGCGGCGAAAGGCGAAGACCGTCACCAAGGGCAAGACGATGATCTCCGAGGAGATCGGGCTCAACGAGTTCCTCGAGGCCAATGGCATCACCCCGGTCGAGACCGACCTCGGCGAATACATCATCCAGCTCCGCGGCGAGCATCCGAGCCACATCATCGCGCCCGCCGTCCACGTCAACCGCGACCAGGTCGAGGCGGATTTCCGCCGCGTCCATGTCGATCTCGACCCGAAACGCGACCTGACCGCGCCGGAGACGCTGCTCGGCGAAGCCCGGCAGATCCTGCGCCAGAAATACGGCGAGGCCGACGTCGGCGTCACCGGCGCGAACTTCCTGATCGCCGAAACCGGTTCCTCGGTGATCGTCACCAACGAGGGCAATGGCGACCTCACCCAGCTTCTGGGCAAATGCCACGTGGTGCTCGCCTCGATCGAGAAGCTGGTGCCGACGCTGGAAGACACCGCCCAGATTCTGCGCGTTCTCGCCCGCTCCGCCACCGGCCAAGACATGAGCGTCTACACCACCTTGTCGACCGGGCCGAAGCGGGCGGAAGACCCGGACGGGCCGGAGGAATACCACGTCATCCTGCTCGACAACGGCCGCTCCAACATGCTCGGCACCGAGTTCGAGGAGATGCTACGCTGCATTCGCTGCGGCGCCTGCATGAACCACTGCCCGGTCTATCACGCCGTCGGCGGCCACTCCTATGGCTGGGTCTATCCCGGCCCGATGGGCGCCGTGCTCACCCCGTCGCTGATCGGCGTCGACAAGGCCGGGCATCTGCCAAATGCCTCGACCTTCTGCGGCCGCTGCGAGAGCGTCTGCCCGATGCGGATTCCGCTGCCGAAGATGATGCGGCACTGGCGCGAGAAGGAATTCGAGAGCCATCTGCAGCCGACCACTCAGCGCGCCGGCCTTGGCGCCTGGGCGTTTTTGGCGCGGCGGCCGAAGCTATACCGCGCCGCCGTCTCCGTCGCGATGCCGATGCTCAAAGCCCTCGGCGGCAAAAAGCGCCGCTTTACGTCGCTGCCGCTGGCCGGCGGCTGGACCAAATGGCGCGACCTTCCTGCTCCGGAGGGCCGCACCTTCATGCAGGAATACGCGCAACGAACGGGCGGAACGGAGGCAAACCGATGAGCGGCTCGACACGCGACGCGGTGCTCGGCCGCATCCGCCGGTCCAACGGCGCCCGGCCCGGCGACCCGGAGCGCCAACGCATCGTCGAGGAGCGGCTTGCCGGCGCGCCGAAAGGCATCGTGCCGCAGCGCGGGCAGTTGCCGCATGCGGATCAGGTGTCGCTGTTCGTCAAGATGGCCGAGAAGGCTGACGCCACGACGGCGCGGATCGCCAGCTATGGCGATCTGCCCGCCGAAGTCTCGCGCTGGCTGCGCGACAACAATTTTCCCGCAGATCTACGTCTCGCCGAGGATCCGCGCCTCGCCGGCGCCGATTTCGGCGCCACCGCGCTGACCCTGCGACGCGGCGCATCGGACGGCAACGACCTTAACGCCCTCTCCCATGCCGAAAGCGGCATCGCCGAGACCGGCACGCTGGTGCTCGTCTCCGGCGCGGAGAACCCGACCAGCCTCAACTTCCTGCCCGAGAACCACATCGTCGTCGTCAAGGCCGAGGACATCGCCGGCGACATGGAGGCGACCTTTCCCGCGGTCAGGCAGCGTTACGGCAAGGGCGAGATGCCGCGCTCGCTGAACTTCGTCACCGGCCCGTCGCGCTCCGGCGACATCGAGCAAACGCTGCTGCTCGGCGCGCATGGCCCGCGGGCGCTGCACATCATCGTGGTGGGGTGATGGAGGGGCGGCAGGCGATCAATCGAAGCGATTTCCGGCCGACATTCCCTCAGGCGAGATAGGGTCCTGTCGGAAATTCGACGCCGTCGAAAATCTCCGCCAGCGGCAGTTCGATGCCGAGCGCCGGGACCGGCGCGGCCGTGTCCATACCGGCGAGACGGCTCTCGATCCATTCGCCGCCTTCGTTCCGCTCGAAAACGAACACCTCCGGCCGGTTCGGCTCGACATAGAGGATGGTGCGGAGCGAGGCGACAGTCTTGTATTCGGCGAGCTTGCCGGCCGTGTCGAAATCCCGCGTCGTCGGCGAAAACACTTCGACAACCAAGACCGGGTCACTGGCAATGAGCCCGTCGGGATCACGAGGACCGCAATCGACGCCGGCGTCGGGGCGGCGTATTTGGCCCGGCAGGGTCTCGACGCACAGGTCGGCCGTAAAAGGTCGGCACGGTTTTCCACGCTGCCTCTGCCGGAGTTCCGCCAAGATATTCAGAACAATGTCATCATGCCGGATCGTGGCCCCCGTCATCATTTCGACCGGAAATCCGCCGACGAGCTCGAAACGCCCAGGCCGGCCCAACTGCCAGGCGAGAAATTCCTCCACCGACCAGTGACGCGCTGCCGCCTGGCTCATCGTCTCGATGTCTCCCGGGATCGTCGATCTAGGCGGGAAATGTATCACGAAACAAGCTTGCCGCCATAGAACGGGCAAGGCGTCCTGCCCGCATCGCACAGCGATGTCGGTCGGCCCCGCCAAATCGCACGACCGTCTTGGGCCGGAGTCCACCTCTGGACAAAGGCCCCGAAAGCAGGATTTGTGGCGCGGAAATCCATTCCCCGGAGTTTCTGGCCATGCCCGTCGATCCCACCGTCCTCGCCGCCTTCGTCCTCGCCTCGGCGATCCTTGTGGTCATTCCCGGCCCGACCATCGTCATGGTCGTCGGCCAAGCGCTTGCCCATGGCCGGCGCACGGCGCTCGCCAGCGTCGCCGGCGTCGGACTCGGCGATCTGATCGCGGCCAGCCTGTCGCTGGCCGGCGTCGGGGCGCTGCTCGCCACCTCGGCCGGCGCCTTCGCCGCGCTGAAATGGCTGGGCGCGGCCTATCTGATCACTATCGGCATCAGGATGTGGCGCTCCCCGGTGAGCTTTACCGCCGAAGCGGCGACTATCGTCGAGACGCGCCGACGCCTCGTCTTTCGCGACGCCTTCCTGGTCACCCTGTTCAACCCCAAGGGCATCGTGTTCTTCGTCGCCTTCGTGCCGCAGTTCATCGACCCGGCGAAGCCCTATGCGGCGCAGGCAATGGTCTTCATCGGCATATTCGTGCTGCTTGGCATTGTGAACGCGTATCTCTACGCGCTGCTGGCAACGACGGCCCGCGGCTTCATCCGGCGACCGCGCGTTCTACGGTCGGCGACGCGCACCGGCGCCGCCTGCCTCATCGGCGCGGGCGTTCTCTCCGCCTTCGCGCCCCGGCCGGCTTGAGAAAGGTCCGTCCGCAGATGCCGAGTCATGACTTCCGGAGCCCGCGGCTGTTTGTTGAGAGCGATTTGTCCGAAGGGCAGGCCGTGCCCGCAACGCCGGTGCAGGCGAACTATCTCCACAATGTCATGCGCCTCGGCGAAGGCGATACGGTGCTTGCCTTCAACAGCCGCGACGGCGAATGGCGCTGCGATCTCACCAAGCCGTCCAAGAAGAAGCTCGAACTTTTGCCGCGCGAACGGGTGCGCGACCAGACGCCGCCGGCGGGTCTGCATTATCTGTTCGCGCCGCTGAAGCACGCCCGCCTCGACTACACGGTGCAGAAGGCCGTCGAGATGGGCGCTGGCGTGTTACAGCCGGTAATGACGCAGCATGTGCAGGCCTCGCGGCTCAATATCGAGCGGATGCGAGCGAATGCCGTCGAGGCAGCGGAACAATGCGGCATCCTGTCGATCCCCGAATGCCGCGAGCCGGTGAAGTTCACCGACATGATCGCCGGTTGGGACCACGCCCGGAGTCTGGTCTTCTGCGACGAGCGCGAGGAGGCCGAGAGCCCGATCGATACGCTGCGGGCGATACCACAGGGGCCGCTGGCGCTGCTCATCGGCCCCGAGGGCGGCTTTTCGGCGAAGGAGCGCGCAACGCTCCAGACCGCCGAATTCGTCACCACGATCTCGCTCGGGCCGCGAATCCTGCGCGCCGACACAGCGGCGGTCGCCGCTCTGGCCGTGCTGCAGGCGAGCATCGGCGACTGGCGTGAGGGATGATGCCATCTGGAGCTGGCCGCCATTGAGCCACAGATGGCGACGCACAGGTCCGCCTCATTCCTCAGAGGATAGCTTCAATGCCCTTCTTCTGAGCCAGCGAGAGCAGCTTCAGGGAAGGACCACCAGGCCTCTTTTCCCCCTGTTCCCATTTGCTGACCACGGATTTGCTGACATTCAGCACCTGCGCAAAAACCGCCTGGCTCATCTGCGCGGTCTCTCGAATCCCTCGGATGTCGTCAGCCGCGAGTTCCTCGACTGTCGTCAGACAGGCGGCGTCAAAGCGCCTCTTGGTTTTTCGATCGACGGCGCCGACCTTGTAAAGTCCGGTGACAGCCTCGTGAGCGGAGCGAAGCGCATCACTCCGATAAGCCCGCTTGCTCTTTTCCATGGTCAATCTCTATCCATTCCTTGGTTTCGAGCAGGCGTTCGACTTGCTCGGGGGCGAGATCGGCAATGATCTTGGCAAGGTCCCGATAGGTCTCCAATTCCTCGCCGGTAAGGTTCGCTCTCGCGCTCTTTGCAAACAGGTGAACGAAAACGATACGGTCCCCATACTTGTGAACGATGATGGCGCGGTGGCCTCCCGTCCGGCCTCCTTCGCCCTGTGAAACTCTTTGCTTGACGAGGTGCGCTCCAAGATCGGCATCGATCTTTCCCGCCAAGATGCGGGCCACCGATTTCCCCAACTCGGCGTCTGCCACCCCCGCCTTCCGGGCACCGCGGTTAAATGTCTTCGTCTTGAAAACCCGCATTGTAGCCTCGCGATGAACTCGTGATCAAAAACATAGCGTTCTATCCGATTCCAAGGCGACCATTCAAAATGGGCCATTTGGTCGACTGCCCAACCAGCGCTAACCGCACCCCGAAATCTATATCACTTAGTCCTATATTTCAATCGCAATTTCCGAACCCAGGTCTAACTCGGTGCCGGAACCGCAAGCACTGGCCGCACCGTCAACCCGAATTATGTTGCGATCGGGCGAAAAACTGGGCACGTCCCCACCTGAACGATGAACTCGTCCGTGCGGGCGACTCCAGGCGAAGATTTTAGAGGGCTCCTGCATGGCGCGCGACACGACCGATCTGACGCCGGTCACCTCGGTCGAGGATTTGACCGCCTATCTGAAAGGCGGCGAAAAACCGGCGTCGCTCTTCCGGATCGGCACCGAGCACGAAAAGTTCGGCTATTATATCGACGACCTCTCGCCGGTGCCTTACGAGGGCGAGCGCGGCATCGGAAAGCTTCTGGAGAAGATGCAGGCGCTGTCCGGCTGGGAAGCGATCGTCGATGACGGCCGCATCATCGGCCTCTACGGCAGCGATGGCCAGGGCGCGATCTCGCTGGAGCCCGGCGGACAGTTCGAGCTGTCCGGCGCGCCGCTGGAGACCATCCACGCGACCTGTCAGGAATCCAACGGGCACCTGGCCCAGGTCCGCGCGGTCGCCAAGGATCTCGGCATCGGCTTTCTCGGCATCGGTTCCTCGCCGACATGGACGATCGATGAAACCCCGATCATGCCGAAATCGCGCTACGAGATCATGCGACGCTACATGCCGAAGGTCGGCACGCGCGGCCTCGACATGATGTTCCGCACGGCGACGATCCAGGTCAATCTCGACTTCGCGTCGGAAGCCGACATGCGCCGCAAGATGCAGATCGGCATGCGGCTGCAGCCGGTCGCCTCCGCGCTGTTCGCCCATTCGCCCTTCACCGAGGGCAAGCCCAATGGCCTGTGTTCCTGGCGCTCGGAGGTGTGGTCCGACGTCGACAACCAGCGCTCCGGCCTCCTGCCCTTCGTCTTCAAGGACGATTTCACCTACCGGGATTATGCCGAGTGGGCGCTCGACGTGCCGATGTATTTCGTCACCCGCGACGGCCGCTACACCGACGCGACCGACGTCACCTTCCGGCAATTCATGGACGGCGCCCTCAAGGGCCGGGTCAGCGACCCCGAGCCGCAGATGGGCGATTGGGTCAACCATCTGTCGACGCTGTTTCCGGACGTCCGCCTGAAGCGCTTCATCGAAATGCGCGGCGCCGACGGCGGCCCGTGGCGGCGGATCTGCGCCCTGCCCGCCTATTGGGTCGGCCTGCTCTATGACGAAGCGACGCTCGCCGCGGTCGAGGCGCTGACGCGCGACTGGAGCTTTGAAGAAGTGTCGGCCATGCGCGCAGAGGTCCCAAGGAGCGGCTTCCGCACACCGTTCAGGGACGGCACGGTGCTCGATCTCGCCCGCGAGACGCTGAAACTGTCGCGTCAGGGCCTCGTCGCCCGGCGTTGCCTGAACGAGGAAGGCAACGACGAGAGCCATTTTCTCGCGCCGCTCGAGGAAGTGGCCGCCCGTGGCACAACGTCGGGGGAAGAGCTGATCCGGCTTTACGAAGAGCAATGGGACCGTTCGATGGAACGTGTCTTCAAGCACCTCAGCTACTGAGCCGTCGGCGGCCGCGGTCGCACGAGACGCCGCCGGGTCCCGTTCGCGCGACGTTTTGCCGCTGATGGGAGAAGAACCGGTTGCTCCGCTTTGACAGGGAGCGCATGGTGTGCCCGGATGTGGACGGGCACGCTGCGATCGAGGTCACAATGACCGATTTCTTCGACTGGCTGACTGTAGGCGATTCCGGCCTTGGCGCCGATCGTCTGGCGGATGCTTTCAAGCTCAGCCATCGGGAGATGCGAGAGACGACCGAGGCGCTGGCCCCCGCCTTCACCCTGGCGCTGCAACGCGCGATGTTGGATCCCGCCGCCTGGACGGAGCTCTCGCACCGGTTCCTGCCGTTCATGGACGGCACCACCATGCCGGGACCGGAAACCGCCAGGAGCCCGGCTGCGAAGGATCTGGCCAACGCGCTGTTCGGCTCGCGCGACATTTCCAACGCGGTGGCGCGGAAGGTCTCGCTTGCCAGCGGAATCGCTCCGGACACGGTCGAGAAGCTGATGCGCAACCTCTCGATCATGACCATGCAGACCATGGTCAAGATGATGCTCGCCAATGTCGCGCGAAATCAGCCCGCGGGGCTGGCCGACGGCAATTATCCCGGGGCGATCGCGGAAATGATGCGGCGCGGCGCCAATGCGATGGAAGCCATGGGGCGCCCATCCGACAGTCCGCAGCGCCGGCAGCCGAGCTTCCCGGGCGCGGCCGGATCGGATTATCTCGCCGGTCTTTTCGCCGATGCGCTGAATGGCAAGCTGCCCCTCATGCCGCCGGTCGCCGAGGCAACCGAGCGCCCGCCTTCGGCAAGCCGGCGCACAAGCGACGACGCCCCGCCAGCGTCAGATTTCATCCCCTTCCAGCCCTTCGAGGCTATGATGGAAGGCTTCGCGCGCGGGCTGCAATCCGGCGACGGTGCCGCGACGGACGAACCCGAAAGTCAGGCGCCCGCTCCGGAGCCCGAAGCCACCGCCGCCAGTACCTTCGACGATCTGGCCCGCGCCGGCCAGAAAATGCAGGACGACTACGCCCGCCAGATGACCGAGCTGTTCCAGCGCTTCCAGGGTGGGCTCGGAAACGACAAGGACCACTGATCGTCCGCGCTCGGGCCGGGACGAGCGCCAGTATCGTGATGCGGCAACGGGGGACGGGCGCCATGCCCGTTTGCGAACCGCGCCTCGCGCCGAGCGGCGGCTGAATGCCTTGCCGCTTGCTTCGGGTCGTCGCGCCTCCATCTTCAAGCGCCGGTCCCGCATCCACCTCAAGGTCGCCTTTTGCTCCTCACCAAATTCCTGATCATCCTCCTGCTCATCGTCCTCAACGGCTTCTTCGCCATGTCGGAGATCGCCATCGTATCGGCACGCAAATCGCGGCTGGAACAGATGCGGAAGGAAGGGCGACGCGGCGCGGCCAGCGCCATCCGTCTGATGGAGGACCCGACGGGCTTCCTGTCGACCGTCCAGATCGGCATCACCCTCGTCGGCATCTTCGCCGGCGCTTACGGCGGATCGGTTTTCGCCGCGCCGTTGGCCGAAATGATACGGGACTGGCCGGTGGTCGGCCCCTATGCGGGCACCGTCGCCTTCGTCCTTGTCGTCGTCGTCATCACCTATCTGTCGCTAATTGTCGGCGAGCTGGCGCCCAAGCGCTTCGCGCTGAGCCGTGCCGAGGCGATCGCCGTCAAGGTCGCGCCGGTGATGGCGCTGATCGCAAAGGCCGGGGCACCACTGGTCTGGTTGCTGCGGGTCTCGACCAACGCGGTGATCCTGCTGCTGGGCGGCGATCGCGAGGAGGGCGACGGCGTTACTGAAGAAGACGTCCGGGCGATGATCGCCGAGGGGACACAGACCGGCGTGTTCAAGCCGAAGGAACGGGAGATGCTGGAAGGCGTCATCCGAATCGCCGATCGCACCGTTCGCTCGATCATGGTGCCGCGTCCGGACACGACATGGCTCGACCGGCGGGACGACGCCGACACACTTTTCGACAAGATCCTGAAGTCCGGCCATTCGCGCTATCCGGTAATCGACACCGACACCGACACGGTCGTTGGCATCGTCCAGACCAAGGATCTGCTCGAACAACAGCGCCGCACTGGCACGATCGACCTAGCCGAGGCGATGCGCGAGCCGCTCTACGTCCATGAGACGATGCCGATCCTCAAACTGCTGGAGCGGTTTCGCACCGCCGCGATTCATATCGCGATCGTGCTCGACGAATACGGCTCCTTCGAGGGCGTTGCGACACCGACAGACATTCTGAAAGGCATCGCCGGAGCCTTGCCGGAAGGCGAGGATGACGATCCGCGCGTGATCTCGCGCGACGACGGCTCCTGGCTGATCGACGCGGCGATGCCGATCGACGCTGTTGGAAACGCCGTGCCCGGCCTACTCTTTCCCTCCGAGCGAGATTACGAGACCGCCGCCGGTTTCATCCTCAATCATCTGGGACATATTCCCGGTGTCGGCGAACGCTTCCGTTGGCAACGCTGGGACTTTGAAATCATGGATATGGACGGCCAGCGGATCGACAAGCTGCTCGTCACGGAGGCGCCGGCGGAACCCGCTGCGGGACCGGGAAGCGTTGCTCCGCGTGACGCGCGATACGACGGCTGACGTCGGGATTTTATCCGCCACAACGCGAACGACCGAATGTCTGGACCTTCGGTCGTTCGCTCCGATATCACGATGGGAACGCGGGGTTGAGGCCGCTTCGGTCGTCAGTAGCAGCGGGAGTTGCGACGGCGCGCCGCGGTGAGCGCCAACCGATAGGTCGGGTCCTGGCGCCAATCGCCGCGCAGGGCGTCGTCGATGTCGCCGCGGCGAATGCCGATGTCTTTCAGCATATAATCGGGCAACTCGGTCATGGCGCGCGCATGGCGGCGATTGGCCATGGTTTTGACCATCGCACGGGCCGCTACGAGCGAAAGACGGATCGCCTGGAGGGGATGGGCGAGCGGTGTGCCGAGCCGGGGCTTGCTGATGATCGTCATGGCTGTTGTCCTTTCATAGCCATCGGTTTCAGGAAAAAATGGGAGCGCCGACGCAACGCTGTTTGCGACAGTGCCGAAACGCTCCCGAGTGGTTCCTGACACGATGAAAGCTATGCGATCCGAATTGATCATTCCAACGAATGTTGGTAATGTCTCGCATCGCTTTCGTTGATGGACAATCTGATGAACACACCCCTCGATCTCGATCATCTGCGGACCTTCGTCGCCATCGTCGATGCCGGCAGCTTCACCCGCGCGGCGGAGGACGTCTTCAAGACCCAATCTGCGGTGTCTATGCAGATGCGGCGACTGGAGGATCGGCTCGGCGCAACGCTGTTCGAGCGCACGGGGCGGACAATCCGGATCACCGACGACGGCTCGCGGCTCCTGGCCTATGCGCGGCGCATGTTGGCACTCAGCCAAGAGACCTTGTCGGCCTTCGACGAGGAGGCGATGCAGGGCCATGTGCGGATCGGCCTACCGGACGACTATGCCGAACGCTTCTTGCCGGAAATCCTCGCCCGCTTCTCGCGCTCCAATCCGCTGGTCGAACTTCAGATCGCCTGCGAGCCTTCGTCCAACCTGGCCGAGCACATCGACAAGGGTCGGCTCGACGTCGCGTTGGTTTCCGACTGCTTTCCCGGCGCGACACTCAGCGAAGTGGTACGGCGCGAACCGTTGCATTTCGTCACGTCGGCCTCGCACGACGTCCACAATGAAGCGGTGCTGCCGCTGGCGCTCGGTCGGCCGGATTGCGTCTGGCGGACCGAAGGTTGCAAAGCACTCGACCGCATCGGGCGGCGCTACAAAGTGCTGTTCACCTCATGGTCGGCGCAGATCGTCACCTCGGCGGTACTGTCCGGACTGGCGGTGAGCGTCCTGCCGGAATGCGCGCTGCGGCCGGGCATGCGGGTGCTCGGCGAGTTCGACGATTTTCCGGTGCTGCAAGATACCGAGATCGGCGTGCTCAGATCGCGCAACGCCGACGGGCCGGTGGTCAGCGCGCTGGTCGAGCATATCCGCGACAGTTTGGCGAACCTGTCGCCGGCGACGCAGGCCGCGCCGACGCATCTGCCGGAGACCCGGACGCCGCGTCCGCAGCGGGTGCGCGGGGCAATGGTCGCGGCGGAGTAGACCGTCGGCAATCCATGCGACCGCATCGACCGGATGGAGGCTTGCGCCTCCACCGGGACGACCTTCACGCCCGAGCCGGGCAAGACCATTGAGGATTACCTGAAATTTGTCGCAACCCAAATGGATCGAGAGTGATGCTGTCCATGAGCATCTAATTTCTGAACTCGGTGGCGTCGTTCCGAGAGCTGCCTGGGGCGAGATGGCGTACTTTTACAATCCTGGTTCTCGGTTCTCACGGGGCACCTATTTCGCTACGATCAAGGATCGGAACGGCGAGAATGATCGCGCCTCCGATCTTGATCGAACCGAGGTTTGGCGGCTTAATATCGGAGTTTCAAAAAAGACCTATCAGAGCCTCTTCGGCCCGCCTCCGCCGCGTCCTGACAAGGGCGGCATAATCGATGGTCCTTGGGACTTTATCGAGCGCGATGTCCTGATGCCGCATCCCATCTACGGATGGATGTCATGGATCGCTGTATTGTCCCCGTCCGAAAAGACATGGATGCAATGCATCCCGCTTCTGGCCGACGCGCACGGGCGAGCGCAAGAGACATTCACCAAGAGATTGCGGCACAGGAACGCCGCCCGTTCCGGCGCGATCGATACCGCCTGAAAGTTCTGAATTGTGACCGCCCAGCAAGTAAATTCCCCCAGCTTGAAATACGAGCGTGTTGATCCCATATATTCCGAGTTGGCAATAATTTATGCGCGCTAGGGTTTTCAGGATTTTTTCTCGCAATCTTTAGTATTCGCCATCGACCACAAAATACCGTAGCGTTTAGCGTTGCGAGTTTCAGACTTCATTCTAGAAAGGTTTTCCCATGGCTACGGGAACAGTGAAATGGTTCAACGCTCAAAAGGGCTTTGGCTTCATCGCGCCGGATGACGGCGGCGCCGATGCATTCGTTCATATCAGCGCGGTCGAGCGCTCCGGTCTCAACGGATTGGACGAGGGCCAGAAGGTCAGCTTCGAGCTCATGTCCGATCAAAAGAGCGGCAAGATGTCGGCCGAAAATCTGAAGACGATCGCCTGATCATTCGAGCAGGATAAAACCGCAGGCCCGCCGCGAGGATTGAGTCTTCGCGGCGGGCCAGCAAGCGCAAGCGCCCGGAGGCTTTGGATACGGCGATATTTCGTCAGGCCGCCGAATGCCGCGGCGAAAGGGGAAACCGAGCATGCCGATCATCAATTTCGATCTGCCGGCAGATCTTTTCTGGGCGAGATCCGCGCGTCGCGTGGTGCCGAAGGGTGGCGTGGCCCACCGGCGTTTCGAGACGCTCGCCGAGGGCATATGTTTCGTGGTCGAAGAGGATCAGGCCGAGCGCTACGGCGTATCGATCGACACGGACGAAAATTCTTTCTCCAAGGACGAAATCGAAGCCCTGTATCGAAGCGAGGGTTTTTCGGCCTATCGGGAGAAATCTCAGGGATCGCCGTCGGCGAAACCATAAGCCCCTCGCGGGGCTCGCGCACGTCACCTGATGCGGAACGCCCTTGTGCCCCGTTCCTCAGGGGACACCTTCCTCGTCATTGAGCGGCCGCAGGAGTTCGGCAATGATTCCGCGCATCCATCGGTGCGCCGGAGCGTTGGTTGCCCGGCACTGATCCCCCTATCGTTCCAAATTCTTCGCCGTGCCCTTGGCCTTGTCGAGCTTGGCGGATTGCAGGTCGGCGTCGGCGAAATCCGCGCCGTCGAGATTGGCGCCGTCGAAGCGGGCTCCCGCTGCCTCCATGCGCCGCATGTCGGCGCCTTCGAAATTCGCGTCAGTGAAATTGGCAAACTCGCCGGCGGCGCGCGACAGATTGGCGCCGGAAAAATCCGCCCCGGTCAGATTGGCCGAGTTCAGGACGCCGCGCACCATGCCCATCGACTGATTGCGCATGTCGGCGGAAAAATCCGCGCCGCTCATGTTCGCGCCGACCATCGAGGCGCGTGTGAAATCGCTGGCAAGTCGCGCGCCGGACAGATCGGCGCCGTCGAATTGGGCATCGATCATCTGCGCCTGAAACAGATTGGCCCCGGATAGATTCGCGTTGGTGAAGACGGCCTTCAGCCCCCAGGCTTGATCGAGCTTGGCGCCAACGAGACTGGCGTCGGACAAATCCGTGCCGTTGAGATAGGCGCTGGTCATGTCGGCGCCGTCGAAATTCAGCCCCGAGAGATCGAGGCCGTTCAGCGCCTTGCGGTTGAGATCGGCGGGCTTGTCGGGCGTCGCTTGGCTCAGCAGTGCCTCGACCTCGGCCCGGCTCATTTCCGCTTCGGTCATGCGCGGCGAGGTCAGGTCGAGCCCGCTCATCATGTCCTGCGCCGCCGCCGGCGCGGCGAGCAGCATCAAGGCCAGCAGCGTGAAACCAAGCGTTTCCACGAATTTCCGCATGGACATCCTCCTGGATGGTCGGGCACCCGGCTCCCAGCTTGCACCGGAATGGCGCGCCGTCAAAACGCATCCGATTGATCAGCATCGCTTGGCATCGCCGGGTTTCGCCTTGACCCGTGCGCGCGGCTCACCAAGATTGCGGCCATGAGCCGTCTCGACGAATCCCCCGCCGCCTCGAATGTCGCCGAATATAGCGTCTCGGAAATCTCTGGCGCGCTGAAGCGCACCGTCGAGGACGCCTTCGGCCATGTCCGGGTGCGCGGCGAGGTGTCCGGCTATCGCGGTCCGCATTCCTCCGGCCACGCCTATTTCTGCCTCAAGGATGACAGGGCCCGCATCGACGCCGTGGTCTGGCGTACCGCCTTCGCCAAGCTCGCCTTCAAACCCGAGGAAGGGCTGGAGGTGATCGCCACCGGCAAGCTGACCACCTATCCCGGCTCGTCGAAATACCAGATCGTCATCGAGACCATCGAGCCGGCCGGCGCCGGGGCGCTGATGGCGCTTTTGAACGAGCGCAAGCGCAAGCTGGAGGCCGAAGGGCTGTTTTCGCCCGACCGCAAGCAGCGCCTGCCCTACCTGCCGCGCGTCATCGGCATCGTCACCTCACCGACCGGCGCGGTCATCCGCGACATCCATCACCGCATCGCCGACCGCTTTCCGGTGCGGCTGATCGTCTGGCCGGTGCGGGTCCAGGGCGAGACGTCGGGAGACGAGGTCGCGCGCGGCATCGACGGCTTCAACGCGCTGGAGCCGGACGGCGCGATACCCCGCCCGGACCTGATCATCGTCGCGCGCGGCGGCGGTAGCCTGGAAGATCTGTGGGGCTTCAACGACGAGGCGGTGGTGCGCGCGGCGGCCTGCTCAACGATTCCGCTGATCTCGGCGGTGGGGCACGAGACCGACTGGACGCTGATCGACCATGCCGCCGACCGGCGCGCGCCGACGCCGACCGGCGCCGCCGAAATAGCCGTGCCGGTGCGGGCCGAACTGCTGGCCAATTTGGCCGGTCTTCACGCCCGGCAGGCCGG
The DNA here is from genome assembly GCF_036549515.1 of Aurantimonas sp. E1-2-R+4. Classification (NCBI taxonomy): domain Bacteria; kingdom Pseudomonadati; phylum Pseudomonadota; class Alphaproteobacteria; order Hyphomicrobiales; family Aurantimonadaceae; genus Aurantimonas; species Aurantimonas sp. E1-2-R+4. The sequence goes on from NZ_JAZHLK010000023.1 coordinate 33,019, forward strand.
CGCGATCTCGCGGCGTCTGGAGCAGGAGCGCAAGTCCGTCGCCGCGACCGCCCGCGCCCTGCCCTCGCCCGACATGCTGCTGGCACTGCCCCGGCGCCGGCTCGACGAGGCCACCACCGCGCTCGGCCAATGCCTGCGCGTGGCGATTTCGGAAAAGCGCCGCCACTACGGCGACATCGCGAGCCGGCTGTCACCGTCGCGCCTCGACAGCCTGGTTCGGGACAAGCGCGCGGATCTGCGCCATCACGAGACCCGTGCCGCCCATGCCTTGGAGATCAAGCTTCATGATTTGCGGCAGCGTTTCGAGCGGACGGCGGCGGGGCTGCAGCCGCATCAGATCAAGGCCCGCAGCGAGGCGGCGCGGTTGCGGCTGGACACGCTCGGCGAGCGGCTGTCGACGGCGCAGGCACAGGCGACGGAAGCCCGCCGCCAGCGGATCGCGGCGGCCTGGCGCATGGCGGACAGTCTCAATCCGCTGCGCGTCCTGGAACGCGGCTATGCGATCATTCGCGGCGGAGACGACCAGCCGATCATCCGCGCCGCCGGCCTGACGCCGGGCATGGCCTTCACCGTGCAGTTTGCCGGGAACGAGCGGCGCTCGGCCGTCGCGACGGAGGACGGCGATTGGGGCGCGAGACCCGCGGCCGCGACGAGCAGCGCGATGCTCCAGGACAAACCGAGCCCGCGCCGCCGCGCCGCGGCGAAAAAGCCCGCCGAGGGCCAAGGCTCGCTATTTTGACATTCGTATCAGGGAAGAAATGGTACGGTTGGGTGGTCTCGAACCACCGACCTCCGGAGCCACAATCCGACGCTCTAACCAACTGAGCTACAACCGCACGGCGGACTCTCGCCCGCGCCAAGGTGCAGATAAAATCTTTCGCCGTCCTACGCAAGCCCGGATCGTCGATCGATCACGGCAAAACCCGGCTGCCGAGACAGGCCGGGTCTTCCTCGTGCGCATGGCGGCGGCGGGGCGACAGGCGTCCCGCCAGCATTTCGGCGGCCTGATTACTTGGCGTTCTTCTGCGCCTTCTGGAAGGCGTCGCGACCAGGCTTCATCATGTCCTGCGCGACCGACTGGGTCAGCGCCTGCATGTCCTTGCTCTGATCCGTGGCCAGTTCGATCTGCTTGCGGACGTAAGCCGTCTGCATCTCGATGACCTCGGCGAACGACTTGGCCGACATCATCTTGTCGAGATGCTGGAAGCCCGTCTCGGCGTTGCTGCGCAGGGCGTCGATGGCCTTTTTCGACAGCTGGAGCGAACCCTGATGGGCGTTCTCCATCGTCGATTCCAAAGCCTTGGTCGCTTCGTCCGCGGCGGACTTCATGCGGCTGTAGGCTTCCTTGGACTGCTCCATCGACTTCTGCGTCATGGCGCGGAAGGTTTCGGACATCTGCGACGGGTCCATGCCCATCATCGACTGGGTGTTCGGCATCGCGAACGGATCCTGGTTGGTTTTCGAGTCGGCCATGTGACAGTCTCCTGTTGTTGGGTGTCGCCCGAAAGAGTGCCGGCGACTGCTCAATCATATAACATCTGAATTTGTGCAGTGCAACATAAACGCCTAAACTTTTTCGCATTTGCGAAGACATTAACCCTTAAACACGACGAACGACCCCAAAAGCCGGAAGATTCTGGATTCGGCGGGAAGGCCCTATTATGAATCCTTTCTTAAGATCGGCTCTGGAACCGTGCATGATGCGTTAAGGCGTGGAGGCGCGGCAAGCTTGAAAGCGTTGCCCATGGCGACATCGATAGTGCCCGTCGCGATAGCGATCATGGCGCATCCGCATGTCCGCGAAGCCAATATTGCTTCGACGGCTCTGGCCGTCTTCTCGTCCGATCTCACGCAACTCCTTTGGATCAATACCGCCGGGGCGCGCCTCCTGCAACTCGACGCGGCCAGGCCGCAGCCGGCGGATACGCCGTTGAACACCGCGCCGATCCGCCAAATTCGCGCCGCGGGCCGCATGCTGGCAGCCGCTGGCCGCGCCAAGGCGCTGGTTCGTCAGCCCGGCGGCGGGCTGGGCCCCCCGGCGACCGCCGAACTCCAGTCGATCTCCGGCGGTGACACGCTCGGCGATGTCGTTCTCGTCACCGTGGCGGGCCCGCAAGACCAGACGGAGGCGGCCGAAGCGGCCAACCGGCGGCTCCTCGCCGAAGCTGGCCCCGGGATTGTCGCGATTCACTCCCCGAACGGCGATCTGACCGTTGACGACGCCGCAGAATCTGCGGGCGAAACGCCCGATCCGGAGACGCTCGCCGCCTTCCGCGCCTCGGGAGAGGCGCATCGCGTGGTCGCCCGCGAGGACGGCGGCGTCCTGATTCTGGCGAAGCTCGCCGACGAGCGTGTGCTGGTTTGGGCCGGCACCGGACCGGAACGGCAGGAGACGGTGGCCGATGCGCGAACCGGCGATGACGCGCCGGAGATCAGCGTGGCGGAACAATCCCCGCCTCCAACCCTGGCGCCGGAGCCACAGGCCGATCCCGAGAATGACAGGTCCGATCAGATCGGCAAGACGGGGATGAGCGCGCTGCTCCAGCGCTGGTACTTCAGGAACCGCGATGGCGAAGCGTCGTCGCCGGAGCCGGAAACGGCGGCGGAACCGAGCGAAGTCGACATCGCCGAAAATACTATCGACGCGGCGGCAGAAGAAGGCGAAGACACCGCCGGACAGGCCGGTGATGAGCGCATTATCGCGACCTCCGATGCCGATGGCCCGACGACAGAGCAAAAGGACGAGCCCACCGCCACCGATGGCTACTCCTCCCATGATGGGGATGCCCAGACCGCCACCAGCGAAAGCACGCTCATGCCATCGCCGGGTCCGCAGCAGCCCTACGACGCCCATGCGGCGGCGGCTTCCGCTCCCCACCCGCTGCGATCCAGCTGGGGCACGCCGGTGCTCCCGGAACCGGAAGCGGCGTCGACGGATGAAGCACCGAAGAGCGACAGTGGCGTCGATGAAGGACCATTGTCCCCGCCCGAACCGGTGACCGACACCACCGGATCGCCGCGCCGTGAGCTGACAGGATCGATGCCATTCGGCGACGGACCGGAAAGCCGACCTGTTGCCTTGACCGGTGAACTGGAGGGGCCGGACCACCGCGATGCGGAAGCGCCGTTCGTGCCCCGCCTCGATGTCGTTTCGGTCCGCTTCGTCTGGCGCATCGACAGTGACGGGCGGTTCCGCTCCCTGTCGCCGGAATTTGCCGCCGCCGTCGGCCCGCGTTCCTCCGACGTCATCGACCGCAGCTTTCACGACGTTGCCGCGGCCTACCGGATGGATGCCGATGGCGAGGTCCGACGGCTCCTCGATCGCCGCGACACCTGGTCCGGCCGCACCGTCTTCTGGCCGCTGGAAAACACCGACAAGCGGGTTCCTATCGATCTCGCGGCGCTTCCCGTCTATGCTCGCGACCGCAGCTTCGACGGCTTCCGCGGCTTCGGCATTGCCCGCCTGGCCGACTCCGTCGAGGATCCCGAAGCGATTGGACTGCGTCTGGGCGCCGTCTCCGGTCTGGCCGACGAAGCACTTGAGGAATCACTCGCCGACGAAGCCGTCGGCAGATCGCGTGAGATCGGCGGGGGCGCCCTGCTGAAACGGTTTTCGTCGGAGGAGCGCGATGTCTCCTTCGGGCGCCGCGATCCGGCCGATCGACCGGACACGGCCGCCGAACGCGAGGTGCCGAAGATCATCCGCCTGGAGGAGCGCCGGCGTCCCAAGGACGGCGATCTTAGCCATGACGAAGAAGCGGCGTTCCGCGCGATCGGTCAGACCCTGGCCCACGAAGACGCGCCCAATCGACTCGAGCAGGCGATCCAGACGGCGACACGGCGCATCGACGAGTTGGAGAATGCTCGCGCCAACGGGCAGGCATCCGCCGAGGCGGCAAACGATGCCGGCGGAGCGTCCGATCCCGAAGACGCGATGACGCCCCCGATTCCGAAGGCGCCGGTCGAGGGCGCAGGCGACCCAAGCCAGACGCCGGTCGAGGCGGTCGTCGATCCCAGCGGTGACGACGGTGACGATCCCGACTCCGCCGATATGCTGCCGTCGGACAAATCCGCCCTGCTCGCGGAGCTGGCCACCGTCTACGCGGAGCTGCCGCTGCCTGTCCTGGTGCAGGTCCGCGAGGACCTCATCTATGGGAACCGCGAATTCCTTGATCTGACCGGCTACGAAACCGTCACGGCGCTGGGCGACGCCGGCGGGCTCGCTCATCTGTTTACCGATAGCCCGGAGCCGGACTCGGAGAATGAGGCGCTCACGATCCGGCGCGCGAGCGGAGAGACGATCGCCGTTCGCACGCACATGCAGCGCTCGACGATCACCGGGCGCTCCTGTCTGGTGATGTCCTTCTTCACCTCACAGCACGTCAGCGCGGCCACCATGCGGCACGATTCCGCCGGGGTGATCAAGCCGGACACGGCGACCGATGACCGCGAACACGAGACGCTGCGCCAGGAGGTCGAGGACCTGAAGGCCGTCATCGACACGGCGGCGGACGGGTTGGTCCTGCTCGATATCGCGGGCAACATCCGCTCCATGAACGGCTCCGCCCATAAGCTCTTCGCGATCGCCGAGGGTGACAGCGCCGGACGCCCCTTCATCACGCTCTTCGCCCACAAGAGCCAGAAGGCGACCAACGATTATCTGGAGAATCTGCGGCACGACGAGACTCCGTCTGCCGACGACGAAGGTCGCGAGGTCATCGGCCGCGTCGCGGAGGGTGGCTTCGTTCCGCTGCTGCTGCACTTCGGCCAACTACCGGGCGGACGCGGCTGGTACGCCGTCGTTCGGGACATCTCGCATCGCAAGCGGGTCGAGGAGGAATTGACCAACGCAAGGCGCGAAGCCGAGGCAGCGAGCCTCCAGAAGAGCCAGTTCCTCGCCAATATCAGCCATGAGCTGCGCACGCCGCTCAACGCCATCATCGGCTTTGCCGACGTCATGGCGACGGAGTGTTTCGGCCCGATCGGCAATGAGCGCTATCTGGAATATCTCGACGACATCAAGCGGTCCGGCCACCACGTGCTCGATCTCGTCAACGATCTGCTCGACATCACCAAGATCGAGGCCGGCAAGCTCGATCTCGCCTTCGAGGCGGTCTCGCTGACCGAAGTGATCTCCGATGTCGTGGCGCTGATGCAGCCGCAGGCGAACCGCGAGCGCGTCATCGTGCGCTCCAACCTGCCCTCGTCGGTGCCGCCGGTGGTCGCCGACAACCGCTCGATCCGCCAGATCGCCATGAACCTCGTCTCGAATGCCATCCACTTCACACCGGCCGGCGGTCAGATCATCGTGTCGACGAGCTATTCGCCGGGGGGCGACGTCGCCCTCAGGTTCCGCGACAGCGGGATCGGCATGAGCGAACGCGAGATTGAAATCGCCATGATGCCATTCCGGCAGGTCAATCCGGGCGCGCGCCGACGCGGGGAAGGCACCGGCCTCGGCCTGCCGCTGACCAAGGCGCTTGTCGAAGCCAACCGGGCCACATTCGCGATTTCCTCGACCCCAGGCGAAGGGACGCTGGTCGAGATTCTGTTTCCGCCGCAAAGAGTTCTGACCGACTGAACCGCTTCACGACCCTCCCGCTTTAGAATGATTCAACATTAGAATACTTCTAAACCATTGATTTTATTCATTATTTTTACCAAAACCTCTTGTGTTGGCCAAGTCCATGCGGCATGAGTGCGCCGGGTCGCATCCCCAGGCGGCTCTTTCACCGCAAACGGGCGGGTCCGGTCGCGTCGATAGGATCTACCCGTTCCGACCAGCCCAAGCCGCGTGAGGCGATCGCCTCCGCGGATCGAGGAGAGTTTTAATGACGAAGCGTTGTTTGCCACGGCTCGCGCGCGCCCTGACCCTGTCCGCCGGCTTCATCGCCGTGTCCTTCGCCGCGGCGACCGCCAACGCTGCGGACGTCAACATCTATACCGCGCGCCAGCCGGAGTTGATCCAGCCGCTGCTCGACGCCTTCACCGAAGAGACGGGCCTGACGACAGCAACGATCTTTCTCGACAAGGGTCTGGAAGAGCGCATCGCCGCCGAGGGGGCCAATTCCCCGGCCGATCTCATCATGACCGTCGACATCGGCCGGCTCGATGCCGCCAAGCAGGCCGGCGTGGTGCAGCCGGTGGACGACGCGGCGCTGGCTGAAAACATTCCGGCCGAATTCCGCGACGCCGGGAACGAATGGTTCGGACTCACCGCCCGCGGCCGGGTCGTCTATGCCTCGAAGGAGCGAGTCGACGTGGACCAGATCACCTACAAGGACCTTGCCGATCCGAAGTGGAAGGGACGGCTGTGCGTGCGCTCGGGCCAACACCCCTACAATGTCGCGCTGATCGCCGCCTATGTCGCCCATTACGGCGAGGACGCTGCGCGCGAATGGGCCGCGGGCCTGCGTGACAACCTGGCCCGTCGGCCCGAGGGCGGCGACCGCGACCAGGCCAAGGCGATCTTCGCCGGTGAATGCGACATCGCGCTCGGCAACACCTATTACGTCGGCAAGATGATGACCAACGACAAGGAGCCGGAGCAGAAGGAGTGGGCCGAGGCGATCAAGGTCATCATGCCGACTTTCGACAACGGCCTGACCCATGTGAACCTGTCAGGCGTCGCGCTGGCCAAGAACGCTCCGAACAAGGACAACGCCCTGAAGTTGATGGAATTCCTGTCGGGCGACGAGGCGCAGCAGATCTATGCCGAGCTCAACTACGAATATCCAGTCAAGCCGGGCATCGCGACCTCCGATCTGGTCAATTCCTTCGGCGAAATGAAGCCGGACGACATGCCACTCGCCGAGATCGCCAAATTCCGGGCCAAGGCATCCGAGATCGTCGACGAGGTCGGCTTCGACAACGGACCGCAGAGCTAAACGCGAAGCCAAAACCGGTCACAACGAGCACTCGGCGTCCGGGCGGATTTCCGCTTCGGGCGCCGAGCCGTTTATTCGCCGGCGAGCGCCTGCTAAGCCCTGTGGCCAGTCGCGATCGATTCCGGATTTGCCGGGCCGATCGCGTTTCGATCGTTTGTCGCAGGATTGCCCCGCCGTTCTATGTCCAACGCCGCCCCACTCCTGAAGCCGCTCATCCGGAACCGCCTGCGTCTCAAGCGCGGGCGGGATCGCGGCTACCTCGTCGGCGCGACGGCGGTGGCGCTAACGGTGATCCTGCCGTTGGTCGCTCTGGCGGTCATCGCGGCGTCCGGCACGTCCACCAACTGGCGGCATCTTGCCGAGACGATCCTGCCGGAGGCCAGCCGGGTGACGCTGCTCCTGATGCTGGGAATCGCCCTTCTGGCCGGCTCGATCGGCGTGGTGACGGCCTGGCTCGTCGCCAGCTTCCAGTTTCCCGGAAGGCGGATTTTCGCCTGGGCGCTGGTGCTGCCGCTGGCGGTGCCAACCTATATCGCCGCCTACAGCGTCGTCGAGTTTCTGCATTTCGCCGGCCCGGTGCAGACCGCCATCCGCGACATTTTCGGCTTTCAAAACTCGCGGGAATACTGGTTCCCGGAGATCCGCTCGCTCGGCGGCGCGATCGTGATCCTATCCTCGGTGCTCTACCCTTACATCTTTCTGACCGTGCGGCTGGTGTTCGTCATGCAGGGCCGCAAGGCCGGCGACGTGGCGCGCACCCTCGGCGCCTCGCGGGCCGCCGTGTTCGTCAAGATCCTGCTGCCGATGGCGCGGCCGGCGATCGCGATCGGCGTCGCGCTAGCGCTGATGGAAGCGGTCAACGACATCGGCGCGGTGGAGTTTCTCGGCGTCCGCACGCTGACCTTCGCCGTCTATTCGACCTGGCTCAACCGCGGCGATCTCTATGGTGCGACGCAGATCGCGCTGTTCATGCTCGCCGTCATCGTCTTCCTCGTCCTGGTCGAGCGCTTCGCCCGGCGTCAGCAGCGCTTCACCATTCATCGCGGCGACCGTCCGCAGGAAGGCCATGAGCCATTGCGCGGCTGGCGCGGCGCGCTCGCCGCCCTCGCCTGCGCCGTCCCCATCGCGGTCGGCTTCGGTATTCCGATTCTGGTCCTCGGCGGCTTCGCCTTGCGGCGGCTCGATCAACTGGCCGATCCACAGCTGTGGCGGGCGCTCCAGCATACCGTCGTCATCGCCACGGCGGCGGGGCTGGCGACTGTCGGCGCGGGTTTCGCGATGGCCTACGGCATCCGCCTCACCGGCAGCCGGCGGCTGGCGGCGCTGGTGCGGGTCGCCGCCCTCGGCTACGCGGTGCCGGGCACCGTGCTTGCCATCGGCATCCTGATCCCGCTCGCCGCCTTCGACAACGCCGTCGACGCCGTGATGCGCGACTGGTTCGGCATCTCGACCGGGCTGCTGCTATCGGGCTCGGGCTTTGCCATCGTCTATGCCTGTTTCGTGCGGTTCATGGCGATGGGCCACGGCGCCATCGAGAGCGGCTTTTCCAAGCTGTCGCCACATCTCGACATGGCCGCGCGCACGCTCGGACGCGGCCCCGGCGGGACGCTTCGGCAGATCCTGCTGCCGCTGATGCAGCCGGCGCTGCTGACCGCGTTCCTCCTGGTCTTCGTCGATGCGACCAAGGAACTGTCGGCGACGATCCTCCTGCGCCCCTTCGACTTCGAGACGCTGGCGACCTTCGTCTACGCGCAGACCTCGCGCGCGGCCTTCGAGGACGGCGCCCTGGCGGCGCTGATGATCGTCATGGTCGGGATCGTGCCGGTGGTGCTCTTGACCCGCTCGATCCTGAAGGAGACCGTGCGGGCGTGAGGGGGCGGCCGATCGGTGGCGTCGAGCCGCGCAGGTTGGTATTATCCAAGGCCGAACAGAAGATACCACGCGACACCCGCGACGGAGGATGCGGCGAGCACCTTGATCATCCCGATCCGAAAGCCAAGGACGGCAATGGCGGCGGTCAGCGAGAAGATGAGGGCCGGGCCGTTCACGCTGCTCCCTACCGGCAGATCGATCGTCCCGCCCAGGAGGGATATCTCGCGCACCTTGCCGAACAGGACATGCAGGCCGAACCATACGGCGAGGTTGAGGATCACGCCGACGACGGCCGCGGTGACGGCGGCCAGCGCCGCCGAGAGCGCCCGGTTGCTCCGCAGCTTTTCGATGAACGGCGCGCCGAGGAAGATCCACAGGAAGCAGGGAACGAAGGTGACCCAGGTGGTCAGAAGGCCGCCCAACGTTCCCGCGACGAACGGATTCAGCCCTCCGGGGTCGCGAAAGGCGCCGAGGAAACCGACAAACTGCGTCACCATGATCAGCGGCCCCGGCGTCGTCTCCGCGAGGCCCAATCCGTCGAGCATTTCGCCGGGCACCAGCCAGCCGTAACCGTCGACGGCCTGCTGGGCGACATAGGCAAGAACCGCATAGGCGCCGCCGAAGGTCACGACCGCCATCTGCGAGAAGAACAGGGCGATGTCGGTGAAGACGTTGCCGGCGCCGAGGGTGAAAAAGAGCAAGGCGACCGGCGCGAGCCAGAGCGCCAGGAGCACGCCGGAAACGCGGATCGCCCAGGCCAGGCTCGGCCGGGCGTGAAGCGGAATCGTCTCGCCCAGCGCCGAGTCCGCATCGGCAAGCGGTGCTCCCTTAGACGTCCCGTGTCCGCCGCCGACGAGGAAGGCGCGATGCCCGGCGCGACCGCCGGCAAAGCCGATCGCCCCGGCCGCCAGAATGATCAGCGGGAACGGTACGTCGAAGTGAAAAATCGCGACGAAGGCCGCCATGGCGATGCCGAGCATCCACCGGTTCTTCAGCGCCCGCCTGCCGATCCTGACCACTGCCTCGATGACGATCGCCAGCACGGCCGCCTTCAGCCCGAAGAACAGCGCGCCGACGATACCGACATTGCCGAAGGCGGCGTAGACCCAGCTCAACGCCATGATGCTGACGAGGCCGGGCAGCACGAACAGCGTGCCGGCGACGAGGCCGCCTTTGGTCCCGTGCAGCAGCCAGCCGACATAGATGGCCAGCTGCTGCGCCTCCGGGCCGGGCAGAAGCATGCAATAGTTCAGCGCGTGCAGGAACCGGTTCTCGCCGATCCACTGCTTCTCCTCGACCAGAATGCGGTGCATCACGGCGATCTGGCCCGCCGGCCCGCCGAAGGAGAGCGCGGCGATGCGCGTCCAGACCCGTGTGGCCTCGGCGAAGGAAATGCCGTGGCCCTGCCCCAATGCCGGAGAAGGCGGCTCGCCGCGGAGACTGTCCATCATCTTATGTGTTCCGATCGGCGATTGGCGGGAAGCCGCCACTTTGAGCGCCGGGCTTCCATTGAGAGGCACAAGGGACGCTCTGGCACTTTGATTGTGCACCGGAATGATCCAAAAATCGGATTCCACTTTTTGATCCGATGCTCTAGCTCGCCAATTCCTCCCGTCCGGCGAAGTCGTCCAGCGCTTCTGGGTTGGCCAGCGCCTCCTTGTTCTTGACCTCCCGGCCCTCGACCACCTCGCGCACGGCGAGTTCGACGATTTTGCCGGACTTGGTCCGGGGAATGTCCGAAACCTCCAGGATTTTCGCCGGCACATGGCGCGGCGAGGCTCCGGCGCGGATCCCCGACTTGATGCGCTGGGTCAGTTCCTCGGTCAGCGCGACGCCATCGGCGAGCCGCACGAACAGGACGACGCGCACGTCGCCGTCCCAGGGCTGGCCGATGCAGATCGCCTCCTGCACCTCGTCCATCTGCTCGACGATGTTGTAGATCTCGGCAGTGCCGATCCTGACCCCTTGCGGGTTGAGCGTGGCGTCCGAGCGGCCGTGGATGATGATGCCGCCATGCTCGGTCCACTCGGCGAAGTCGCCATGACACCACACGCCCGGAAACTGGTCGAAATAGGCATTCTGGTAGCGCTCGCCGGTCGGATCGTTCCAGAAGCCGACCGGCATCGCGGGAAACGCCTCGGTGCAGACGAGATCGCCCTTTTCGCCGCGTACCGGCTGGCCCGCCGCGTCCCACACGTCGACCGCCATGCCGAGGCCCGGCCCCTGGATCTCGCCCTCATAGACGGGGCGCCATGGAACCCCGAGGACGAAGCAGGAGACAATGTCGGTGCCGCCCGAGACCGAGGCGAGATGCACGTCGGCCTTGATGCCCGCATAGACGTAGTCGAAGCTCTCCGGCGACAGCGGCGAGCCGGTCGAGGCCAGCATCTCGACCGCCGACAGATCGTGCGTGTCGATCGGCGTCAGCCCCTCCTTGCGGGCGGTATCGATGAATTTGGCACTGGTGCCGAAGAACGTCGCCTTCTCCTCCGCCATGTAGTCGAAGATGACGTTCGGGCCGGGGTGGAAGGGCGAGCCGTCATAGAGCAGCAGCGTCGCGCCGGTGGCGAGCGCCGAGACCAGCCAGTTCCACATCATCCAGCCGCAGGTAGTGAAATAGAACACCCGGGAACCCGGGCCGGCCCCGCAATGCAGGCGGTGCTCCTTCAGGTGCTGGAGCAGCGTGCCGCCGGCCGAGTGGACGATGCATTTGGGGATGCCCGTCGTGCCGGAGGAAAACAGGATGTAGAGCGGATGGGCGAAGGGCAGCCGCTCGAAGGCGATCGTCGCCGGCGCGAAAGGGGCGAGGAAGGCGCCGAGGGCGACGCCGTTGGTCACCTTGGACGCGACCGCTTCGGCCTGGCCGAGATAGGGAACGACGACGGTTCGCAAGGGCCGCAGTTCCGCGGTGATCGGGCCGAGCTTGTCGGCGATCTCGATGGCCTTGCCGGCGTAATAATAGCCGTCGACCGTCACGAACAGCTTCGGCTCGATCTGGCCGAAGCGATCGAGCACCCCGCGTTCGCCGAAATCCGGCGAGCAGGACGACCACACAGCACCGATCGACGCACAGGCGAGCATGGCCGCGATGGTTTCCGGCATGTTCGGCATCATCGCCGCGATCCGGTCGCCCGCAACGACGCCCTCGGCGCGAAAGGCCTGCGCCAGGCGCGAGACGAGGTCGGTGAGCTCGCCCCAGCTCACCCGCCGCCGCACCTTGTCCTCGCCGCGAAACACGATGGCGTCGGCGTCCGAAGGTCGGGCCAAAAGGTTTTCCGCGAAGTTCAGCCGCGCGTCCGGGAAGAAGCGATCGTGGCGCATCGAATCACCCTCGGCGAGGATGGTGTCTCCCCGATCGCCGACGACGCCGCAAAAGTCCCAGACCGCCTCCCAGAACGCCGGCCTGTTGTCCACAGACCATCGATGCAGTGCCTCGTAGTCGGCGAATTCGCGGCCCTCGCGCTCGCCGGCCATGACCGCGAACGCCGTCATCGGATGGCGCGCGACGCGCGCTTCGCCGGGTGTCCAGAGCAGTTTGCCGCCCATCGTCTATCCTCTTCATGACCGCCCATGCTGGTGCCATAGCGCTTCCTTGATGGCAACGATCGGCGCGATGTCATCCTTCGCCCGAGGGACAGCGACCGCGGCGGCCTTGGCTTTGCGCCGCGCCGGGGTCTAGAAGGGTCGGAGTTGAAGAAGGAAGCTTCGTGACGCGCATTTCTCCCCGGGACCGGCTCGAATCGCGACCCGAACCCTCGGGCGAAAGACCCCGGTTCAAGCGCCTTTCGCGTATTGCGGCCGCGATCGCGGTCCTGCTTGTCCTGATCGCGCTTGCGGCCACCCTTCCCGGCCTCGCGCTGGGTTCTGACGCGGCCCGTCAAGCCGTCATCGCCCGACTGGAACGCATGACCGGCGAACCCGTCACCATCGAGGGTGACATTGCGTTCACGCTGCTTCCCAGAACCCGGATGGTTCTGGACCGCGTGCGCATCGGAAGCGGGGGCTCGCTCACCGTCGGCCAGATCGTCGCCGATCTCGACGCCATGAGTGCGTTGACAGGGACGGCGAACATCTCGAGTCTGGTGCTGATCCGGCCCGACATCAAATTGGTGGCAGACCGGCCGGAGGCTGATGCGGCGCGGTCACAAAGCGACCCCAAGCCGCGGCAACTCGCCAAGATGCTCCTCGGTCGGATCGAGGGATTGCGGCGCATCGAGATCCGCGACGGGATCGTCCGCCCCCATCCGCGGATGCCCGGCGGAGACGTCAGCGATATCGACCTGATCGTGGCTCGCGCGTCCGCCGGGGCCGCGCTGCGCCTGTCCGGTTCGTTCTTCTGGAATGGGCAGCCGGCGGATGTTGATATCGATATCGGCGCCCCGGACGCGCTCATGGCCGGCGGATCGAGCGACGTCGACATCAACCTGGCCTCGCCGCCCTTGTCCGCGAACTTCGACGGAACCGCGAGCCTCGACAGCAACGCCACGATCAACGGCAAGATCAAGCTGACGGCCGCTTCGCTGCGCAGCGGCATCGGGTGGTTTGCCGACCCCGACTTGCGAATACCGGATGTCGGGCCGTTTTCGCTGAACGGCGACTTGCTGCTCGCCGGCCTCCAGGCCAATCTGCAGCAGGCCGACATATCGATTGCCGGCAGCCAGGGGCATGGCGCGCTGGAGGCGAGTTTCGCCTCGGCGACGCCTGTCGTCGGGGGCACACTGGCCTTTGCGAGCCTCGACTTCAGCCCGTTTGCCCGTGCGGTCCTGCCGCTGCCCGACGATCCCTTCGACCTCAAACGGCCGATCGACATCGCATTCGCCAAGGCAGTGAAGCTCGATATCCGTCTGTCGGCCGCGCAGGCGAATGTGGGTCCGGTGCCGCTGACCGATGTCGCGGCGATCGTCAGGCTGGGCGAGGGTCGGGCTGAACTCGATATCGGCGACGCGGCCGTCTTCGGCGGCCGCAGCCAGGCCAACCTCGTCTTCGACGCCAATCCGGCGACGCCCTCAGCGGCAGGTCATCTTTCCGCCACCGGGGTCGATACCGCCAGCTTGCTGAAGGCCCTGAAGGTCGAAACGCTCGCCATGACCGGGCGCTCCAACCTTTCCGCCGACGTGACAGCCCCCTTCCGCGACTGGGCATCCATTCTTGGTGGCGCCCGTATCGACGCCGAATTTGTGTCACGCGACGGGACGATCCGCGGTTTTTCTCCAAAGGTTTTCGCCTCATCCGGGACGCGGCCACTCGCCGACGGTCTGACCGGGACCACGGTTCCCTACACGGCACTTGAGGCAAAAATCGCGACGGCCGGCGCCAACGTCCGTTTGAATGGCCTGACGATTGAAGGCGGCCCCGGCGTCCTCGCAGCCTCCGGAGACCTGTCGCTCGTCGATGGCGGCGTCGCCATCCGCGGGCGGTACGATTCCCAGGCGGCCAAGACCGCCTCCTCCCAAGCCGCGTTCACCACATCGAAACCGATTGCGTTCACCATCGGGGGCAAATGGCCCAACCCGGACGTGACGACGCAATAGGCTGACGATCCGGTCTGACACGTATCGAACGTGATGACCTGACGATCGATCGAGCTTGCCGCCGGCGTCCGACAATCGGATCGAAAACGTCGCATGTCTGGCAAATCCCTCACCGACGCTCTACACCGCGCCCGCCGCCGGATCGCGCCGATGCTCGCCGGAACGGTTGTGCTCGCCGGAGCGGTTGTGCTGACGGCGAGCGGGTGGGCGTTCGCCGCACCGCCAACGGCCGAGGCAAGCGCGGATCCGAGCGCATGCGTCGGCCGCTATCACGCAGCGCTCGTCGCGATCGGACAATCCGAATACCCGAAGATCAAGGCGGCCCGCACGATCGCTTTCAAGCGCGACGACAACTTGGCCGGGGCGTTGATTTTCGCGCCACTTTCCCGGCCCCGCAACTCAGATGAGATGGCGGCGCTGCGGCAGGCCACCGCCCAGGCCCGCGCCCGCGGCCGCGCCACCTGGCTCGCCAGTTCCGACAAGCGGTGGATCGCCGATCGGATCGTAACCGAGCTCGGCGAATATCTCACCCAGGACGAATCCCCCTATCTGTGCGGCGGCGTGCCCGACTATCTCGCCACGGTGCGGAGCTATGCGAGCCGCGTCGCCTCCGTGCCGGCGGAACCGGCCGAGTCCCTGACAATTCAGCGTGAGGCGGCCCGGCGCGCGATCCGCCAGGCTTACGCGGCGATGCTGCCGGTGCCGGTGCCACGTTTCGCTCCAACGGCGAGAGGCGACGACCTCATTGCCGGGCTTCGCCCCTCCAAGGGCGCCGAGCGTATGGCGGCGTTCCTCACCCCGGCCGCCCATTCGATCAGGAAGCGGGTTTACGGGCCGGTGATCGATCCCGATCTGCCGCCGCTCGCCATGGCCGAAGTGACGCCGCTGGCGAGCGACCGCGACCGGCTCGCCGCGATCGATGGCCTTGTCGCGGCAGCACGGGCCGGTGGATTCACACATCCACCGGAGCGCGACGTGGCGGCAACCGGCTCCGTTGGCGAAAAGCGCGATGCTCCGGAAACCCGGACACGCCCGGTGCTGGCACCGTTAGCCGTACTGATACCCTTGGTTGTCGGCAAGCAGGCCGCGATCGGCGACCCGCTGGTCCGGCGCGCGCTCCTCGCGGCGTTCGCCGAGATCGAGGCGCTTGACTATCTCGCCCACCGTCCGGCCGGCGGCGACCCGATGCTCGCGGCGATCGAAGCGACGCTTAGCGCGATCGAAGCCGCCCATGCGAAAGCCTGCGACTGCGCCGACTGACCAACATCAGCCGCCCGCGGCCAAACGCTCGTCCCGGCGTCTGCGTACCTCGCGGCGTTTGGTGACCAGCGCGGCGGCGATGACGCCCACGGCAACGACCGCGACGAGGAGCGTGCTGACGGCGTTGATTTTCGGCGTGACGCCGAGACGGACCTGGCTGTAGATTTTCATCGGCAGGGTCGTGGCACCGGGTCCAGAGGTGAAGCTGGCAATGACGAGATCGTCCAGCGACAGCGTGAAGGCGAGCATCCAGCCGGCGGCGACGGCAGGCCAGATCACCGGCAGAGTGATCAGAAAGAACGCCTTCCAGGGCGGGCAGCCCAGATCCTGCGCAGCTTCCTCCAGGCTGCGGTCGAAGGTCACCAGCCGCGACTGGACGACCACGGCGACGAAGCACATCGAAAAAGTGACATGGGCGATCGTCACGGTCCAAAAGCCCCGGTCGAAATCGAGCGCCACGAACAACAGCAGCAGCGACAGGCCGGTGATCACCTCCGGCATCACCAGCGGCGCATAGACCATGCCGGTGAACAGCAGCCGGCCGCGAAAATCGAAGAACCGCACCAGCGCCGTCGCCGCGAGGGTGCCGAGGATCGTCGCCAGGCTCGCCGACAGGAGCGCCACCCGAATGGTGACCCAGGCGGCGTCGAGGAGCGCCTGATCGTTCCACAATTCCCGGTACCAGACGGTCGAGAAGCCCGCCCAGACCGTGACCAGCCGCGAGGCGTTGAAGGAGTAGATGATCAAGAGGACGATCGGCAGATAGAGGAACGCGAAGCCGAGCACCACCGAGACGATATTGAACGGGCTCCAGCTCTTCGACATCAGGCGTTCCCGGTGGCTTTTGCCTGCGCCCGCTGAAACCAGACGATCGGCAGCACCAGGGCGAGCAAGAGGAGGATCGCCACCGCCGAGGACACCGGCCAGTCGCGGTTGGAGAAGAACTCGTTCCACAAGGTCTTGCCGATCATCAGCGTGCGCGAGCCGCCGAGAAGGTCCGGGATGACGAACTCGCCGACGGCCGGAATGAACACCAGCATGATGCCGGCGATGACGCCCGGTCGCGACAGTGGAAAGGTGATCGCCCAGAACGCCTTGACCGGCGGACAGCCGAGATCGTTGGCCGCCTCGACCAGGCGATGATCCATACGCTCCAGCGAGGCATAGATCGGCAGCACCATGAACGGCAGGTAGGAATAGACGATGCCGATATAGACGGCGAGGTTGGTGTTCATGATCACCAGCGGCGAGGAGATCAGGCCGAGCCACATCAGGAACTGGTTGAGCAGCCCGTCGGTCTTCAGGATGCCGATCCAGGCGTAGACCCGGATCAGGAAGCTCGTCCAGAACGGCAGGATCGTCAACAGCACCAGGATTGGCCGCAGGCCGCGTGGCGCCTTCGCCATGCCGTAAGCGAGCGGATAACCGACCAGCAACGTGACGGCGGTCGCGATGGCGGCGATCCTCAGGCTGGACAGATAGGAATTGATGTAGAGCGGATCGCCGGCCAGCCACCGGTAATTGTCCAGCGAGAACTGTCTCAGATTGCTCCAGAATTCGGGCAAGCTTTCCAGTGGAAAGGCCGGCAGATAGGGCGGCTGCGCCAGCGCGATCTGCGACAGCGAAATCTTGAAGACGATGAAGAACGGCGCCAGGAAGAAGACCAGCAGCCAGAGAAACGGGAGGCCGATGACCAGCTTGCGGTAGAGCCGGCCGGTCTTCGTCCGAAACGGCTTCGTCGCGGATGCCGCCTCGACCGACATCATCTAGTTTCCCAGCACGATGCCGGCGTCGGCCGGAAAGGTGAGCCACACCTCCTCGTCATAGCCGATCGGCTCGTCCGAGCCGCGCGCCGCGTTCAAAGTCGCGGCGCGGACGATGTCGCCGCTTGCCAGCTTGACGTTGAACAGCGTCATGTCGCCGAGATAGGCGATATCCCAGACCTCGCCGCGAAAAGCGTTCACCTGTTGATCCGCAGGCGCACGACGGGACAGGCGCAGCTTTTCCGGCCGGATCGCGAAGAAGACCGTCTCGCCGGGTGTCACGTCGAGGCTGCTTTCGGCTTCGATCGTCACGCCGGTTTTAGCCGCGATGCGGGTCAACCCGTTGCGGCTATGCTCGACCTCGCCTTCCATGATGTTCACGCTGCCAATGAAATCGGCGACGTAGCGTGTCGCCGGCGCCTCGTAGATGATCTCGGGCGTTGCGACCTGCACGATCTTGCCCTCGCGCATCACCGAAATGCGGTCGGCCATGGTCATTGCCTCCTCCTGGTCGTGGGTGACGATTAGGAAGG
Organism: Aurantimonas sp. E1-2-R+4; assembly: GCF_036549515.1. Lineage (NCBI taxonomy): Bacteria > Pseudomonadati > Pseudomonadota > Alphaproteobacteria > Hyphomicrobiales > Aurantimonadaceae > Aurantimonas > Aurantimonas sp. E1-2-R+4. Next base: position 50,865 of record NZ_JAZHLK010000023.1, read on the forward strand.
TCAGATGCATCTCCTGCTGAAGGTCCATCAGCTCGAACTGGGTCTCCTCGCGCAGCTTCTTGTCGAGCGCGCCGAGCGGCTCATCGAGCAGGAGCACCTTGGGCCGCTTGGCCAGCGAGCGGGCCAGCGCCACCCGCTGCTGCTGGCCGCCCGAAAGCTGCTGCGGCTTGCGGCCGGCAAAGCCGTCGAGCTTGACCAGCTTCAGCATCTCGGCAACCCGGTCGTCCCGCTCCGACTTTGCCATGCCATCCTGCTTCAGGCCGAAGGCGATGTTGGCGGCGACGTCCATATGCGGAAACAGCGCATAGCTCTGGAACATCATGTTCACCGGCCGGCGGTGCGGCGGCATGCCGATGAGGCTCTGGCCGTCGAGGCGGACATCGCCCTGGCTCGGTTCCTCGAAGCCCGCCATGATCCGCAGGAGCGTCGACTTGCCGCAGCCAGACGGCCCGAGCAGCGCGTGGAATTCGCGCTGGTAGATCGTCAGCGAGAGATCGTCGACCGCCTTGAATTCGCCGAACCGCTTGGTGACGCCGTCGAACTCGATCAACGGCGTTGCGGATGGCTCGTTCCAGGGCTCGAAGCTGCGGCGAATATTGCCAAGAGATTTTTGCGCGCTCGCCATCACCGTCCGAACCAAAGCCTCATGTGCCCCCGGCGGCGAGCGCCGGGAGCGGCCGTTATCACTGACCGGTGGTGACCGTCGTGAACGCGCGATTGACCAGACGCTGGGTCCCCGCGTCGTAGGCCTCCTTTGTATAGAGCTTGGCCAGGGTGGCATCGTCGGGATAGACGGCCTTGTCGTTGAGAATGGCCGGATCGACGAACTCCTGACTGGCCTTGTTGCCATTGGCGTAGACGACGTAATTCGTCGCCTTGGCGATCACTTCGGGCCGCATCAGATAGTTGATGAAGATGTGAGCGTTACCGGGATGCGGCGCGTCGGCCGGGATCGCCAGCTGGTCGAACCACATGCGGGCGCCTTCCTTCGGGATCGAATACTTGATTTCGACCCCCTGCCCGGCTTCCGCCGCCCGGTCCCGCGCCTGGAAGATGTCGCCGGAATAGCCGTAGGCCACGCAAATATCGCCGTTAGCCAAGGCGTTGATATATTCCGAGGAATGGAATTTGCGCACATAAGGACGGACCTTGAGCAGTGCGTCTTCGGCAGCCTGAATATCCTCGGGCTTGGTCGAATCCGGATCGAGGCCGAGATAGTTCAGGGCGGCCGGGATCACTTCGGTCGCCCCGTCCAGCATCATGATGCCGCAATCGGCAAGCTTCGCGGCATATTGCGGGTCGAAGATCAGGTCCCAAGAGTCGGTCGGCGCGTTCGGAAGGCGTTCATCAACCATTTTTTGGTTATACCCGATTCCCGTAGTCCCCCACATGTAATTAACTGAATAATCGTTTACCTTGTCATACTCGGCAACGCGTTCGGAAATGACATCCCACATATTGCCGAGATTGTTCAGCTTCGACTTGTCGAGCGGCTGCATCAACCCGGCCTCGATCTGGCGCACCAGAAACTCGGTCGATGGCACCACGACGTCATAGCCGCTGCCGCCGGCGAACAGTTTGGTGTCGAGAATGTCGTTGGAATCATAGACGTCGTAGACGACCTTGATCCCGGTCTCCTTGGTGAACTCTTCGAGAATCGAATCGTCGATATAGTCCGACCAATTGTAGACGTTGACGACCTTTTCCTCCTGTGCGGAGGCCGCGCCGATTCCGGCGGCGCCCATGGCAAGCACGGTCGCTCCGATCACTGCGATGGTTCGTCTCATCTGGTCCGACTCCCTATCCGAATTGAAAGACCGGTCATGCCGTCGGCAGGACCCGGTTCGCATCCTGATCGAGAGTTAAGAACATCGGCGAGCCGATTCCTAGAGGCTTGCATCGGGAGCAGCGGAAGAATTGCGGGGCAGCTATTATCGCCTCGCTCGCATCATGAACCGCGCATCCGCCCCATAGGCGCCGAGGGCGCCGGGTGGCAGCGTCTCGCTGGCATCACGAAAGCCGAAACGCGACCAGAACGGCACGGTGCCATAGACGGACACCAAGGTCGCGCAGCGATAGGAGGCGGCAAGTTCGAGAAGCTGTTCCACGACAACGCGCGAATGGCCTGTTTTGCGGGCTTCCGGCGCGACGACGACATCATGGATATAGAAGCAGGCGCCCGGCTCGGGCAAGACGCCGAGAACGCTGTCGAGCTTCGGCGGCGGACCGTCCAGCCAGGGATGACCGACGGCATAACCGGCAATCGGACCCTGCGCCCCGTCGGCGAGAACCAGGCATCCACGCGGGAAAAGCCGCAGGCGGTCATGAAATACGGCCGCGTCCTCCGGCAGGTCGGGATGGACACGCTCGGCCAAGACGACGACCTCGGCGAGATCGCCCGTGAGCATGGGCCGCCAGAAGAGCTTCATCCGAGCATGGCAACGGAAACGCGCAAACTGGTGACGAACAGTGCGCGCGAGGCGTGGCGCAACGACAGCCGGCGCCTCACGCGTGATGCTTGGCGTACCAAGCAAGTACCAGGGCGGAGCCCAACATGAGGGCTGGCGCGCCGAAATATGCGAAAAGCTCGAAATTCGTCATCGGTCGAGCCTTCTCAAGAGCGATCGTCCCGCTGAATGTAGGAGATAACCTACGGCCAGGCAAATGAGCGAGCCCAGTAATCCTCCCGCCAAACTGACGACGGATGTCTGGAAGATCGCCGCGATGAGCGGCGCAACGCCGCCCGTGATGACGGTGCCTGCAGCCAGTATGTTCAGAAAGTTGGCCGTGAGTTTCAGCCGCTCCCTGTCGCCTTCCGTCATTCGATCCCGAGCCCTTCGAAATCTCCTCTACACGTCGACGCCGACTGGAGACCACCTGAAGTTTGCGGATGGTTCATTATCGGTGTTTCTGACCCTCGCCGTAGAACAGCTTTTCCCAGGCCTTGTGTGCCTTGTAGCCCTCGCGGATGAACGGTGTGAACACCGCCATGTTCAAAACCGCCTTGTTAGTCAGATTGGCCGGAAAGCGCGTCGGTTTCTCGAAATCGACGAACAGCACCACCCGCACCTGCTCGGAATGGTTCCAGGCCTCGTGCTCATAGGCGTCGTCGAAGATCAGCGCCTCGCCCTCGCGCCAATGGCGGGTCTGATCATCGATGCGGATCCCGACCTTATCGGGCGCGTCCGGCACGATCAGCCCCAGATGAAAGCGCAGCACGCCGTTGTAGGGTCCGCGATGCGGCGGCAAATGCTTGCCGGGCTCGAAGATCGAGAACATCGCCGATTTGAGCCCCGGGATCTTTTGCAGGATCCGCCAGGTCTCGGGACACTGCCGGATCGCCTCCTGCGACTTGATGCCGTAACCGCACAGGAAGAACGTCTTCCAGTTCTGGTCCGACGAGATCGAACGCACCTCGGACGAGATTTCGTGGAAGGCGGGAAGCTCGCCCTTGCGCACCAGGATCTTGTCGAGTTCGGCGCGGATCAGCCGCCACTCCGCCTCGACCTCCCTGGCCCAGGGAAAATCGTCGGTGGGAAACACCGGCGGGTTGCCGACCGCCGAATGCTTGAGGTTGAGCTTTTCCGCGCCGTCGACGAGGCGCTGGACCGATCGGGCGACGAACCCGTCCCCTCCCATCGTGTCCTCGAGCCCTTCGGTCTTCTGTTGCTGCTGGCTGACGCTCTTGTCCATCGGTTCCTGCTTTGCATTCATCGGCCAGGGCCGCGTTTCTGGTTCCGGCGGCCGACTTCGACAAGCCATGTGACGATCGTGTGACCGCCCGACGTGGCTCGCAAGAATTTGGGCACTTGCTACTGAAAATCAAACGCGCTGAGCCCGGTGACCATCTCGTCGAGACCGAGCGGCCGGGTCAGCGGAGGCTCGGCGCGCGCAAGACAGCCTTGCCGCTCGCACAGGCGGCACGCCGGCCCGATCTTGGTTGCCACCGATTTCGAGCCGAGATGGCGGCCATAGACCGTCTCGTCCTTGAAGCCGATGTCGCAGCCGATCAGGATCGCGGTCCGCCGGGGGCGTTCCTCGAAACCCGCCTGCAGACCTTCCAGGGTCCGCGCGAACAGCAAGAACTCCGCCCCGTCCGGCATCTCGGCGGTCTCGACCAGGATTTGCCCCGGCTGGGCGAACGCGGCGTGGATCGGTAGCTTGGGACAGCCGCCGCCGAAACGCTGGACCGGAAAGCCCCGCGCGCCGGCGCGGCGGAAGCGATTGCCAGCATTGTCGACCTCCAGCATGAAGAAGGGCACCCCCGGCGCGCCCTGCCGCTGCAACATGGTCAGCCGGTTCGCCACCTGCTCGAACGAGACCTGGAAGCGCCCGCGCAGGACGTCGATGTCGTAGGCCGCGCGCTCGGCCGCGGACTGAAAGGCGCCATAGGGCATCATCAGCGCATGCGCGGCATAGCGCAAAAGCTCGAAACGGCCGAGCCGCCGGGCCTCGTCGCTGGAAAAGCCGAAGATCTCGGTCTCGGTGGCGATGACGTCGCCGAACGCGAGCTGACAGGCCTCCAGGGCGGTCTCGCGAATGCGGTCGGCCGGCGCCAGCCGCTCGGAGAGGAACAGTCGACGAGAATGGCGGTCGAAGCGGCGGCGCCAGTTCGGCATGGTTTGCACCGGCAGGACGCGCACGGCGACGTCGTGCTCCTTGCGCATCCACGCTTTCAACGCGGCCATCAGATCGTCACCGGGAGAGAGAGCCTGATGAAAGCCTTCGGCCGCTGTCTCGATCGCCGCCAAATAGTTCGGCCGGGTTTCGAAGACCTCGCGCACCTCGTCGATCGGCAGCCGCGCGCCGGAAAGCCGCGTCTCGCGGCCCTCGCGCGCCAAAAGCTCGGACAGATCGGTGAGCCGTCCCTGCTGCTCGCGGTAGGCCCGATGCAGCTTGACGATGCCGGCGGCGGCGTTCGGAGCCGCGTCGGCGATCTCCAGAAGCTCCTGTTCGCCCGGCAATTCCCCCACCAGCAGCGGATCGGAGAAGACCGCCTTCAATTCGTTGACCGAACCCCGCGATTCACCGCTCTGAAGATCGCTCAGGTCGATGTCGTAGGATCCCGACAGGCGCAGGATGAGCTGCACCGTCAGCGGCCGCTGGTTGCGTTCGATGAGGTTGAGATAGGAGGGCGAAATGCCGAGCCCTTCGGCCATCGCCGTCTGGGTCAGGCCGAGTCCGTTGCGAATGCGCCGGATGCGCGGCCCGGCGAAGATCTTGTTCTCGGCCATCAGCGCCGGCCGTCGACAGCCGGCGCTGCACCGGCGCCGTCGGCGCTACAGGATTCGCTCCCTCGCCGACACCGAAGCGCAGCGTGGCTCAGGCGCCGGTCCGCAGACCGCCTGTACGCTTGAGGCAGGCCGGGCCGGGACCGCGCATGTAATAGCGCTCGGGGTGATAGCTCGGCCGCAGCAGGCCGCGAACCACCTCGACGTAACGCACCAACACCGAAACCGTATTCATTTTCCGCTCCATCGGTCGATCGACCGTGTCTCGTGACAGAGTGGGAGGATCGCAGGAAAAGATTGAGATTCATGGAATCCGTGGCGAATTTGTGTGGCGGTCGAGGAACTTAGGGGCAGAAGGGGCGCAATTCCGAGGCCCCGTTGCGCGGTGGACACAGATATCCGGGCCGCGCTGGAGGCACCGAGCCTACGCCTAAATCAATATTACATTTTTTACAATTTTACAAGATCACTTTGTGAAAGCTCTGACAAGACGACCCGAATTGCGCTGATCCCTGTAAGAGGCCTGTAGACAAGGCTTTAATGCGGTGCGATCTCAATCGTCAGGTGCTGTCAAGATTATGTCAAAGATCTCACCCGGCAGCGATCGAGAAAAGAGGACCCTCGCAATGACTGATTTTTACAATCTCGTTCCGTCCGCTCCGGAAGGCCGCTTCGACAACATCACGCGGGATTACTCGGTCGAGGACGTGCAGCGCCTGCGCGGGTCGGTGCAGATCAAGTATACGCTCGCCGAGAATGGCGCCAACCGCCTCTGGCAGCTGATCCATTCGGAGGATTTCGTCAATTCGCTCGGGGCGATGACCGGCAACCAGGCGATGCAGCAGGTGCGCGCCGGCCTCAAGGCGATCTATCTCTCCGGCTGGCAGGTCGCGGCTGATTCCAACACCGCCTCCTCAATGTATCCCGATCAGTCGCTCTATCCGGCCAACGCCGCGCCTGAGCTTTGCCGGCGCATCAACCGCACCCTGCAACGCGCCGACCAGATCGAGCACGCCGAGGGCGAGATGTCGGTCGACACCTGGTTCGCGCCGATCGTCGCCGACGCGGAAGCTGGCTTCGGCGGCCCGCTCAACGCCTTCGAGATCATGAAGGCCTTCATCGAGGCGGGCGCCGCCGGCGTCCACTACGAGGACCAGCTCGCGTCCGAGAAGAAGTGTGGGCACCTCGGCGGCAAGGTGCTGATCCCGACCAAGGCGCATATCCGCAACCTCTCGGCCGCGCGCCTTGCCGCCGACGTCATGGGCGTGCCCTCGCTGGTCATCGCCCGCACCGACGCGGAAGCCGCCAAGCTTCTCACCTCCGACATCGACGAGCGCGACCGGATGTTCGTCGATTACGACGCCGGCCGCACGGCGGAAGGCTTTTATCGGGTGAAGAACGGGCTCGAGCCCTGCATCGCCCGCGCCATCGCCTATGCGGACTATTCCGACCTGATCTGGTGCGAGACGTCCAAGCCCGATCTCGACCAGGCGCGGCGCTTCGCCGAAGCGGTGAAGAAAGAGCACCCGAACCAGATGCTGGCCTATAATTGCTCGCCCTCCTTCAACTGGAAGAAGCACCTCGACGACGCCACGATCGCCAAGTTCCAGCGCGAACTCGGCGCGATGGGCTACAAGTTCCAGTTCATCACGCTCGCCGGCTTCCATCAGTTGAACCACGGCATGTTCGAACTCGCCCGCGGCTACAAGGACCGGCAGATGGCGGCCTATTCGGAGCTGCAGGAGGCCGAATTCGCGTCGGAGGCGGACGGCTATACCGCCACCAAACACCAGCGCGAGGTTGGCACCGGCTATTTCGACGCCGTGTCGATGGCGATCAGCGGCGGACTGTCCTCGACGACCGCCATGGGCGAGTCGACCGAGAGCGACCAGTTCAAGCCGGTAACGCCGGTCCGCGAAGCCGCGGAATAAACATCAGACGGGCCGGATCGCCGTCGCCGGCATCCGGCCCCCTCCACCCAGAAGCTTGGATCATCGAAGGCTGGCCCGCCTGACCGGCAACCCGCCGAACCTTGGAGAAGAACGATGAGCGCAGTTGCAAACGACCAGGAACGCCCGCGGACCCGCGTCAAGGAGCGCGCCGAGGAGCAGTCGTCGGCCATGGACGACGCCCAGCAGACGGCGATCCGGATGCTGGCCAACGATCTGCATCGGCTGAATCAGTCGGTGATGAAGGCGGTCGAATCCGGCGTGTCGGTCGAGCTGGTCCGCTCCGCCCGCCACCACTCCGGCAACGGCAATTGGGGCGATCTCCTGATCCCGGTGGTCGTCAAGACGGAGGGGTGAGGTCAGACGGTTTTGCCGTCATGAGTGAGACCGGGCCGCGGCATGACTGCGGTCCGGCATCGCCTGCCTGACCCGATCTCCTTTTCTCTCCTCGACCGGCCGGCTATGCTTCGTGGCCCACAAGCCCGTGGCGGAGGACCGGATGCCCGACACGATACGGACGCGCCTGTTTTCTCAGCCGCGCCGGATGGCTGAATCCCAAGGCCAGCGGCTGGCGTGCCACGCCCCGGTGTCATGACCGGACCGATCGCCGAATTCATGGCGCTGATGGCCCGCTGCGAGCGCATGGCGCCCAGCCAATTGCGCCAGCATCAGCAATCGCTTCTCGCCGCGATGCTGGCCCAGGCACGCCGCGACGTTCCCGGTTATGCCACCCGCCTCGATCGCGTCTTTGCCGGGGACAGCGTCCGCTTCGAGCGCTGGTCGGAGCTTCCCGTCCTCACCCGTGACGAACTCCTCGGCAACGACAAGGAGCATTTCATGTCGCAGCGGGTGCCCGAGCACCTGAAGCCGCTGTCTTGGAGCACCACCTCCGGCACCAGCGGCCAGCCGCTGCTGGTCGCCAAGACCCGGCTGGCCCAACTCGTCTCCGCCTGCCTGAACGAACGCATGCTGCGCTGGCACAACCTCGATCCGCGCAAGCCCCTCGCGCTGATCTGCCATACGACGGACAAGGCCGCAGCCTATCCTGACGGTCGGCTGACCCATGGATGGGCGCTTTCCGCCCCCAAGGGGCCGCAGCACATCCTGGCGGTCGCCACGCCGATCTCCGAACAGATCGACTGGCTCCGCCGCCGCCGCCCCGCCTATCTCTCGGCCTATCCGAGCATCGCGGCCGAAATCGCGGCGACGCTCGGCAACGCCGGCCCGTCGCTCGGCATCGAAACGGTCCTGACCTATGGCGAGGCGCTGTCGCGCGATCAGCGCGCGACGATCGAGGCCGGCTTCGCGGCCAAGGTCGTCGATGCCTATTCAGCGCAGGAGATCGGTTTCATCGCGATCGAATGCCCCGCTTCGGGCGACTACCATATCCCGTCGGAAACCCTACTCGTCGAGATCGTCGACGATCGCGGCCGTCCTCTGCCGGCTGGCGAGATGGGCAACGTGCTGGTGACGCCGATCTACAACACGGTGATGCCGCTGATCCGCTATCGGATCGGCGATCACGGGAGGATGGCGAAGGGGCGCTGTGCGTGCGGGCGCACCCTGCCTCGGCTGAGCGCCATCGGCGGCCGCTCGCGCGATCTGTTTCGTTTCAGCGATGGCAGCACGCGGTTCGCCAACCTCCACACCGGCACATTGCGTGCCTGCGTGCCATATCGGCAATTCCAGCTCGTCCAGCATTCTCCTACGCGCGTCGAGCTGATCTTCATTCCCGCCGACGCTGGCGCCGAAGTCGACACGGCAGGGCTACAGGAGTTGGCGCGTCGCGACCTGTTTCCCGACGTGACCATTTTCGCCACACCCGTCGCCGACATTCCACGCACTGCGGGTCACAAATTCCAGCGTACCGTTTCCCTCTCAACGTCAACAGCTGGGAGCGAAAAACAACCGTGACGCGTCCACGCATTTATAAAACAATCTTATAATAATAGCCGCACAGGAATCCTGTTGCATAGGAGCAACTGCAATGGAAAGGCGGCCGTCTGGACGGATAATTCTGTTGCTTGACTCGCTATACACCGACAACCTGCAATTCATGCCGCAGGGGAATCCGACGAGGAAGCGGCGAGTGAGGGGCACGAAGATTATGGCAAAAAACCCAACCTACGCATTGGCGGCAACGACGGTGCTGGCAGGAATTCTGGCAGCTGAGCCGGCCTTCGCCCATCATTTCAGCGGCTTCGATGCGGACACCAACGAGATCTTCACATATTTCGACATCGGCTATGTCGAGGGGCCAAGCATCACCGTGAATGGATTTGCCTTCGAGTTTCCGACGGGAACGCTGCGAAACCCGCTCGAATCCTTTGAGGTCGACACGAATGGCATGCGCGCGGCCGCGGGGATCGACCTCGGTCCCTTATTCGGCGATGCCTTCGGTGGATTGGGTCGCTCCGTCCTACACAGCTTGGTTCTCGAAGCCGAAATCATCGACGTCGAAGGGCGCGCCTCGTTTACCGGAAACGAGCGGGTCCGGCTTGCCAATTTCGGCGTGCCTGGGGTGGGTGAAAATCCCGGCTTCTTCGTCGGCTGGCCGACGGACTACAAGTCCCGCGCCGAGATCGGGGTCACCCAGTGGGGAACGAAGCTGGAAGCCGTCTTCAATCCCTTCGCGACCTTCGGCAAGGGGCTGCCCGGCGACCCGGACGCGCTGGCCTTCAGTTTCGTCGCCGGACTCCACTACAGCTATACGGATACCGAGATCGGCCATTCGGCGAAATTCAGGACGCCGATCTTTCCCAATCCCCGGACGATGGTCCAATACTACAGTACGATCGAGGAGCATGCCTTTACCCCCTACGCGGGAATCGTGGTCAACGGCGCGGTGAATCTCGATCCGACCCGGGTGACCTACGACTTCGGCGGACGCATCGGCCCCTCTTTCGTGAACGCGGATCTGCGCGACAGTCTTTTCGCCACCGGACTGGCCAACGTGAAACAGCACATCGCGGTCGAGACCGACGAAACGCTGACTTATGGTTCGCTGTCGGGCAGTATCGGCGTCGAAAACGGTCCGGTTCGGCTGGCGCTGACGGGCAATGCCGATTACGGAAAATTCCGCGATACGGAACTGTTCCGCCGCGACACGGTCCAGGTCTCTCCCGGCAATTTCCAGGCTGTGCCGACCGAGATCAGGCTGCAGGAGGAGTGGACCTACGGATTCGGCGTGAAGATTTCCACGCGGTTCTAGATGCGGTCGATGGGCACGGACTGACAAGGCGACCGCCGCGGGCCTTGCCGCCCGCGATGGTCGGTCCGTCGCGCACCTTCCCACGTCTGCGCCGCAAGGTTATGCTGAACGCCCCAGCCGCATGGCGCCGAAGGATTGCATGGCCGACACCTCCAGCACGAAACCACCGCGTAGCGGGGTTCCCGCGCGCATCGATCGCCACAAGACGAAAGCCAAATCGGGCGGCAACGAGGCCAGTCCGATTCGCGGCCCGAAGATGCCGGTCAAGCGCGACCTCGGTCCGCTGCATTTGGCGCCCGACGAGCACCCCGCCTTTCTGCAAAGCAAGCGTGGGGTTGCGTCGATGTCCGAGGCCGGCGACTGGCTCCGCGCCCGCGGCATCGACGATCTGGAATGCATCACGCCCGACCTCGCCGGGGTTGCCCGCGGCAAGATGATGCCGGCGAAGAAATTCGTCGCCAACACCTCGCTGGCCCTCCCCTCGGCGCTGTTCATGCACACCATCTCCGGTGAATACCCGGAAGAGAGCGGCGACTTTCGCTATTCGCCCAATGACGGCGACCTGAAGCTGGTGCCGGATCTGTCGACACTCTCGCTGGTTCCCTGGGAGAGCGACCCGACCGCGCAGGTGATCTGCGATCTCGTCGATCAGAGCGGCGCGGCCGTCGCCTATACGCCGCGCAACGTGCTGAAACGGGTGATGGCGCTCTACGAGTCGCGCGGCTGGAAGCCGGTGGTGGCGCCCGAAATCGAGTTCTATCTGGTCTCCAAGAATGTCGACCCAGACTATCCGCTGGTGCCGCCGATCGGCCGCTCCGGCCGCCAGATCCAGAGCGGACAGTCCTATTCCATCGCCGGCGTCAACGAGTTCGACGAGCTCATCGACGACATCTACGACTTCTCCGACGCGCAAGGGCTGGAGATCGACACGCTGATCCACGAAGAGGGCGCCGCGCAGCTCGAGATCAATCTGCGCCATGGCGACCCGCTCGAACTTGCCGATCAGGTGTTCATGTTCAAGCGCACTATCCGCGAGGCGGCGCTCGGTCAGGACATCTACGCCACCTTCATGGCCAAGCCGATCCAGGGTCAGCCGGGCTCCGCTATGCACATCCACCAGTCGGTGATCGACCGCGCGACCGGCCGTAACGTGTTTTCCAACGCGGACGGCTCGGCATCGGAGCTGTTCTTTTCCTTCATCGGCGGGATGCAGCAATACGTCCCCTGCGCGCTGATCATGATGGCGCCCTACGTCAATTCCTACCGCCGCCTGACCTACGGCATGAGCGCGCCGACCAACAATGCCTGGGGCTACGACAACCGCACGACGGCGTTTCGCGTCCCGACCTCGGACCCGGCCGGGCGGCGGGTGGAAAACCGGCTGCCCTCCTCCGACGCCAATCCCTATCTCGCCCTCGCGGCCTCGCTCGCCTGCGGCTATCTTGGCATGGTCAAGGGACTTCGACCCGACGAGCCGACGGATCGCACGGTGAACGAGGGCGGCGGCATCTCACTGCCGCGCGGCCTGCTCGAAGCCGTCGCCGCCTTCGAGGCGGAGGAGGCTTTCCACGAGGTGTTCAGCCGCGAATTCGTCGGCACCTATGCCGGCATCAAGCGCGGCGAGCACGAGACCTTCATGCAGGTGATCAGCCCTTGGGAACGCGAGTTCCTGCTTTTGCAGGTCTGAGCGTGGATGCCTATCAGTCTCCGATTGCGCCGGGTCGCTCATGGTACGAGGACAGCATCGCACGGCCAGCCTATCCGAGCTTGAGCGAAAGCCTCGCCGTCGACGTCGTGGTCGTCGGCGGCGGCTTCACCGGCTTGTCGGCAGCGCTGCATCTGGCGCAGAGCGGCGTTCGCGTCGCCGTCCTCGAGGCGCATCGCTTCGGCGACGGAGCCTCCGGCCGCAATGGCGGCCAGATGGGCACCGGCCAGCGGCTGGCGCCGTCGGAGATCGAGGCGACTTACGGCTTCGAACGGTCCAAGGCCCTGTTCGACCTCGCTGAGGCGGCAAAGGCGCATCTCACCGATTTCGTCGCGGCCAACGGCATCGACGTGGACTATCGCCCCGGCCAGTTGTCTGTCGTCCACAAGCGCCGCTATCTCGACGATTATCGCGCCGAGGTCGACGATCTGGCGACCCGCTACGACTACCCGCATATGCGCTATATGGACGCCGATGAGACCGCCGAACGGCTGGGCTCGCGCCGCTATTTCGGCGGCATCCGCGACACCGGCACCGGCCACATCAACCCGATGAAGCTGGTCGTCGGCAGCGCCCGCGTCGCCGCCGATGCCGGAGCACTGCTGTTCGAGGGCACCAAGGTCGAGCGACTGGAACGCCGCGGCCGCAAGGTCGTGGCAACGACGGCCGCCGGCACGGTGACCGCCGAGCGGGCGCTGATCGCGACCAACGCCTATGGCACGGGGCTGCATCGCGCGATCGACGCCCATGTGATGCCGATCGGCTCGTTTATCGGGGCCACCGAACCGCTCGCCGCCCCCGACGCCATTTTGCCGGGCGGCGAGGCCTGCAACGATTCACGCTTCGTCGTGCGCTATTTCCGCAAGAGCCGCGACGGCCGGCTGCTGTTCGGGGGCCGCGAAGCCTATACGTCGGCGACCGGCGATATCGCGCGGCACATCGTCAAGCAGATCGCCGAAGTCTATCCGCAGATGGCCGATGTCCGCCTCACCCATGCCTGGGGTGGCACCGTCGGCATTACGATGCAACGGCTGCCCTATGTCCGGACCCTGGAGCCGGGCATCACCACCATCGGCGGCTTTTCCGGCCATGGCGTGATGCTGGCGAATTTCGCCGGCCGGCTCTATGCCGAGCGGGTGACGGGCAAGCAGGACCGGCTCGCCGAATTCGAAGCGCTACGGATTCCGGCGTTTCCGGGCGGCCGGCATGTCCGCGCGCCGCTGCTGTTCCTGGCGATGACCTGGTTTTCGCTGCGCGACCGGATCTGACGCCCCGGGCAGCTTGAAAAGCCGTTCCACGGCGGCAGGTTCGTTGCCCGATCCGGGACCGGATCGTCTCCGCTGATTGGGCATGTCCTTCATGGACAAATGACCGCGTGGCGGAAGTCTGTTTCTGCTACACTGCGGAGGCAGCCGAGCCGATGAGGGCTCGCTTCTCAATCAGCGGGGAAAAGGTCGATGAAGGAAAGCAAGGGAAAGTCGAAGAAGGAGCAGGCGCCGAAGCCGAACGCCTCCCAGCCCAGTCAGAAGGGAAATATCGCAACGCCGCCCAAACCGAAGAAGTAGTCAGCTTCCACGCGTCTACCGAATAGTCCCATGGACACCCTCGCGGGCAATCCACGCGCAGCCGTCGATCCTCGGCTGCGCATGGATTGCAGCGACACGGAAATCACAGTCGCGCACCGCGCATCATCCTGATCGGCGCCTGCGCCGACGTGTCGGCAGCGCGCGGCGAGGCCGTATTCGTTCAGAATACCGGCTTGATCATTGGCTGAAGTGGGAANACCGCGCATCATCCTGATCGGCGCCTGCGCCGACGTGTCGGCAGCGCGCGGCGAGGCCGTATTCGTTCAGAATACCGGCTTGATCATTGGCTGAAGTGGGAAATGGTGCGCCCGAAAGGATTCGAACCTCTGACCCCCAGATTCGTAGCTTCATTTTTGGCCTTTCATGGCACCTCACCCTCTTGCATGGCCTTGCATTAACCATCTGATTTATCTTGCATATTTCCATATTGGATTTGACGGCGTATCTTCCCATTTGAATGCACGGTGGCGACTCGGTGGTGACTCGAGGCGCCTAGACGTTGGGAAGAGAACAAATGCCGACCATTAAATTGGGACGCCGCGCCGTCGCAGCCATAACCCCCGGCTCGAAGGCGGTGACCTATTGGGATAGCGAGTTGGCCGGCTTTGGCTTGCGGGTCTTCCCTTCCGGCAAGGCGTCTTGGATATGCGAATACCGGCCCGGCGCGGGCGGACGCGGAGCGGCGAAGCGACGCCTCACCCTCGGCCCCGCAGGCGACACGATGATGCCGGAAGCGGCGCGCTCGGCAGCGAAGGATGTCCTCGCACGTGTAAGGCTGGGAGCCGATCCAGCAGCCGAGCGCGCCGAGGAACGCGCTGGCGAGACGGTGAAAGATGTCGCCGAGGCCTGGTTCAGGCGACACATTCTTGCCAAGCGCAAGGCCAGCACAGCGGCGCACTATCGCCAAGTCCTCGAGACGCACATCTACCCGCGCATCGGATCGAAACGTGCCGTGACCGTCACACGCCAGGAAGTCGCGCGCCTGCACAGCGACATCGCGGAGAAAGGCGCTCAGGCTCGAAAGCCGACCGCCAGGAAGCGCGCATCCCCGATGACAACCCGCGGGGGCAAGTACGTTGCCAATCAGGCGGTCAGGATCCTGTCGTCCATCTATAACTGGGCGGCCGACACAGGTTTTGTTCCGGAGGACCATCGCAATCCGGTCACCCGCATCGAGAAGTTTGAGGAAGTCGGCCGCGAGCGCTTTCTGTCTCGAGAGGAACTGACCAGGCTCGGAGCAGCGATAACGGAGGCGGAGACCGTTGGCATTGAGTGGGCCGTGGACGAGACCAAGCCGAATGCCAAACATATTCCGAAGCACCGCCGCACCGTCATCACGCCGCATGTAGCAGCGGCTCTCCGCCTACTGATTTTTACAGGTATGCGGCTGCGCGAGGTCCTCAATCTCGAGTGGTCGCATTTCGATCAAGAGCGGCGGATCCTTCTGCTCCCAGACTCAAAAACGGGCAAGAAGGCCGTGGTGCTGTCCGACCCAGCATTTGACATCCTAGTTAGCCTTCCTCGGATTGGCCGATACGTGATCGCTTCGGAGAGCGCGGGCCTGCCGGAGGAAAAGCAGCGAGCTGATCTAAAGAAGCCTTGGCGGCTCGTTACCCAACGTGCCGATTTGTCGGGGCTAAGGGCGCACGATTTGCGGCACTCGTTTGCGTCCTTCGGCGCCGGCGGAGGATTGGGCTTGCCGTTAATTGGGGGACTGCTCGGGCACGCGGATCCTAAGACGACAGCGCGCTATGCCCACTTGGCGACGGATCCTCTACGGCAGGCCGCCAATGCGATCGCCGAATCTATCGCGCTCTCGCTCAGTGGCGGAGCAGACGTGGTTCCGCTTCGGAAGGAAGCTTGATCTAGCTCGGGAGGAGAACGCTGTGGCCTATATGTCTGGGAAGACGAAGGACGAAATTTGTCAAGCTCGCCAAAGGGAGCGCCTCAATGACTTTCTAGGCCGGCCGAATTGGTCGCCTAGCGAAAGCCGATTTCTGCTTAGCGGTCTTGATCCCGAGCACTCCACAAGCACTGATAAGGACGCATGGTGGCTCCTGCCGGGGACAACCAGGGCTCTTGAGAATGAAGAAATGCAGGATCGGCTTGAACGCGTTGAGGGCCTTGGCCTGACGACCATGTCCCCCGAAGCCGTGCTAGAAGCGGCACTTTCAGCACCCATTCATGTCCCTTGGCTGTCCACCGCAGCTCACGACCGCCGGTACCGGCTTCCTAAGATGCTTCGGAAACTGGTTCTTGAACGAGAAGCCAAAGAAGCTGCGAAAAAGGATCTGGTGCAGAGGCGAAATCGCGATACCGCGGAGCGCCAAGCGAAATATCGTGCCGGGACGATCGAATACGCAGAGGGGGTGATCGCCAGACTGAAAAGCGAGGGATATCCCCTGTGGTCTGGGCGACCGAACATGTCGGAAATCGTCAAAGAGATTAAGAAGGGCGCTCCGCTAGAATTCAATGGGCGAACGATCAAGGGTTGGATTGACAAAGGCCTGTTGAAACTATGAATCCGCAAATCCGAGCAGTGATGCCGTGTTTTGCACGCGCGTCGATTGCTCAGCGCGGTCCGTGCAAGCTGGTGCTGTTCCATCAAGGAAGGCACCAATGGCCCTTAATGACACCCCTCAGCTGCTGGTCTCTACCGCAGAGGCCGCGCGTCTTCTCAATTTGAGTACTTCCACGCTCGAAAAGTGGCGGTTCTACAACGTGGCGGGCACACCACCGGTCGTGCGAATCGGCCGCGCGTGCCGTTACCGGCTGTCAGACTTGACGAGTTGGGTCGTGCAACACACCCATCATCCCGGCTGAGCTGCAGGCGGGGGCCCACATCCAATGCGTGGAGGACCCATCCTCTCCGCCCAGTTGGCACCTCTGGTCCACGATGCCCGAGGCACGGCTGGAGCGCCTAGCGTCAGTACCTTCCTGACCGTAGATTCTGCGCGCCGCCCGATCTCGGTTCGCAACCGTAGATGGGACCACCATGGCGGCCAATGACCGACACATAATCCGGTATTCACGCGGCACCGGCAGGAATTTTGGCAAGGCCAAAAACAAGGCCACAAGTCTATCCGAATTCCGCAAGCTATTTTCCGAACCGACCAGGACCAAAGAGCGTTTCAAGACCTACCTCGGCATGTCGAATGACGAGCAGGTCGAACTCAAGTCCGTGGACGGCTGGTTTTACCGGACGCAGATTGAAGGCAAGAGCCGCAACGCGAAGTCCGGCAAGCCGACAGACATTTTCACTCTCGATCTCGATTTTACTCTGCCCGATCTACCCGATCGGATGGACATGGGCTTGGTCGTGCCTGGACTCGAATGGTTCGCTCACAGCTCCCGCCGACACACCGAGGAACACCCGCGCCTGCGCGTGGTCGGCATCTTCTGCCGGCCGGTGACCAACGACGAGTACGGCCCGCTCTCCCGCATCATCGCGCGCATGTTCGACCCGGAGATGAAGCAGGTCGACAAGGTGTCTTTCCGCAAGGCGCAGATGATGTTCATGCCGACGACCTCGGCGGACGGCGACTTCTTTTTCTGCCAAAGCGAGGGCGAGCTATTCGACCCGGACGCGATCCTGGAGTCGTTCGAGGCGACCGACGGCGACTGGCGCGACATTTCGATCCTGCCCCACGTCGAGGGCGAGACCGTCCGCGAGCACGCCGACAAGGCGGAAGACCCGACGGAGAAGAAGGGGCCTGTCGGCGACTTCTGTCGCGCCTACGACGTGATCGAGGCGATCGACCATTTCGAGCTGCCCTACGAGCCGGTGGACGATAGTAGCGAGAAGCCTCGCTACACCTATACGGGTGGCACGACGACGAGCGGCGCGGTGATCGAAGACGGGGGCCTGTTCCTCTATTCGCATCACGGCTCGGACCCGTGTGCCGACATGCTGGTCAACGCGTTCGATCTGGTCCGCATCCACAAGTTCGGTCAGCTCGACGAAGACGAGTCCAAGGACACCCCGATCACGCAATGGCCCTCCTACAAGGCCATGTCCGAATTCATCCAGGACGACCCCGGCTACAAGCGCCAGCAAGCGAAATCGAAGTACGACCAACAGGCCATGTTCGACGACGTCATGGACGACTACTGGGCCGAGCACCCGGAAGACGAAGAGGAAGAAGACCTCGTCGGCGATCCGGCTGACGCCCCGGTCGATGACGACGATCTGGTAGGTGATCCGAAGGCGAAGGCCGGCTCGAAAGCGGCTTCAGCCGCAGATCGCCCCCAAGACTTCGGCCGACGCAAGAGACCCCCGGAGGACTGGTTCCCGGACGCCCTGGAACTCGATAAAGCCGGCAACATCATCCAGAACTGTCAAATCGCTTCGAACCGTGCCCCCCATTTCGCTTGGAATGTTGACCCCTTTGGCGACGCTGGCGCCGACATGCAAAGGGATCCGGTCGGGCCCCTTTGCATGTCGTTGATTTGATCGTGGCGACCGTTGAGGATCAGCTTCGGTTTTTGAACCGCCAACTCGTGTTGCCGGTTTCGACGATGTCGCAGTGATGCGTCA
>NZ_JAZHLK010000024.1:0-63838 GCF_036549515.1 Aurantimonas sp. E1-2-R+4
GCGGTTTGCTTTCGTCCACATCGCTTCCATGCCCTCGTCGAATCAAATCAACAGCATGGAATCACAAACGATTCATATCATTCAACTTCTTTGTGGACCGACACTTAGACAGATTGGCACCGACGAAGGCATTGATATCGATACGTCGGATCAAGCTTTCAGCTTTCTCATGAGCCGGGGTTGGGACGTAGTTGCGAAGCGCGCTGCCGAGTATCTATCCCGCGAGGGAGCTGATCTCAGCGTAGTGACCGGCATGAGGACCGTGGAGGAAGTGCTCTGGCTGCGATCGGCTTTTCCGGACGCGCGAATCATTCTTGTAGAGGCCGATGTTCGCACCCGGTTCGAGCGGCACGTGAAGCGCGCTCGATCGGACGATGTCCACACCTTTCGCGACTTCCAGGCACGGGACGAGGAGCAGATGCACTTCGGGGCGCTGAGGGTCGCCCATGAGATCGCCGATGTCGTGATCCGCAATGACGCGGATCATTTAACCTATCGGCGCCGGATCGACGAGTTAGTCAACACGATCGAACGTCCGGCTGACCACCGCCTTCCTCGGTCGGAGTTGCATCGATCGTTGAGAGCGTTACGAGAGATCGGTCGGGCAGCGACTTGCGATGAGATCGCCGCCGTCACGGTGGAGCAAGGTCTTGCCGTCCGGAAATACAACACCAACCGGGCGCTCAAGGGCGCGCCCGAGTTCGCCACGAGGATTGCGAAACGTGGCGAATTGTTGCGCTATCGCCTCTCCGGCCGAGCGCCAGCGTTGCTGCAGTTGTTAGAATTGCCGGTTGCACCGACAGCCGAGGCAGGAGCGCAGACGGATACCACGTAGTTCACTGCGCGCATTTCGATTGCGGCGCGCGAGAAAATAAACAAAATTTCATTGCTCAGAACCTCACGTAAGCCGCTGGCGATTGCATGGGGCAGAAGGAGTGACAACTGGGTCCGATTTTGTGGATCGCTCACCTGAGAACAGTCAGGCGGCTGGTCCCCCCACCCTTCCCCCCATCCCCCTTCCCGCATAGCCTCCGCCGGGCAGCCGCCCGACCCCTCGTCCAACCCGGTCAGCCCGTGTCCCTCAAAACCCGCCTTGCCGCCACGTTGAGCGCCGCGTTCGTCGCGATCCTGATCATCGGCGGGTTGTTGACCTACGATCAGGCGACGAAGAACGTCGCCGCCGAGCTCTCCGCCGCGCGCAGCGTCGCCGCCAACCGGGTCGCCCAGCTCGTCGCCAAGCTGCCCGCCTCGCGTGACACGGCGGCGGAGCTTGCCAGCTTCGTGCGCGCCTTCAACGGCGACCGGCATGTGCAGGTGCTGCTGATCGATTCCACCGGCGCGGTCCGGGATTTTTCCACCCCCGCCAAGGATTACGGCGCCCTGCCGGACTGGTTCGTCCGCCTGCTCGCGCCGGACACCTCGACCACGGTGATGCCGCTGTCGGGCGCCGCTTTGCCGATGACCGCCGTGGCCGTCTCGATCGATCCGCGCAACGAGATCGCCACCAGTTGGACCGATCTTGGCCTCGGCCTCGGCAGCCTCGTCCTGTTCGTGCTGCTTGCCTTCGCGGCCATCTGGGTGGTCGCCGACCGGGCGCTGCGGCCGCTCGGGGCGATCCAGGCGGCCTTCGCGCGCATCGGCGCCGGCGATTACGCAAGCCGCGTCGCACCGTCCGGCCCGCCGGAAATGCGAGTGCTCGCCACCCGCTGCAACGAGATGGCGGTGCGGCTTGCCGAAATCTCCGCCCGCAACCGCCGCCTGTCGGAACAGCTGTTGCGGCTGCAGGACGAGGAGCGGGCCGAGCTCGCCCGCGATCTCCACGACGACATCGGGCCGCTGCTGTTTGCCATCGACGTCGACGCTTCGGCGATCGCCCGCCTCGCCAGGAGCGCCGACGACAAGGTGACGGGCCGCGCCGAGGCGATCAAGACCGCCGCCCATCGCGCCCGTCAGGAGGTACGGCGCATCCTCTCCGATCTGAGGCCCGGCCTGACGCCGGGATTGGGCCTCAAGGCGGCGATCGAGGAACTGATCGCGGAGCTTTCCCGCCGCCACGGCGACGTGGCGTTTTCCGCCGAGCTGGCCGAAGGCGACTGGGGCGGGCCGCTGGAGGTGCTGGTCCACCGGGCGGTGCGCGAGGGGCTGAACAACGCGCTGCGCCACAGCGCGCCGACGCGGGTCGCCGTCCGCGTGGCGCCAGGCGAGAACCATCTCGCCTTCAGCGTCGTCGACGATGGCGGCGGCCTCGCCGAGCCAGGGACAGAAGGCGGATTCGGCCTTCTCGGCATGCGCGAGCGGGTCGAGGCGGCCGGCGGCGAACTGACGATGTCGCAGGTGCCGTTCCCGCCCGGCGTGCGGTTGGAAGGACGGGTGCCGCTTCCCCGTGACAGCGCGCCCCCCGGCGCGGTAGTCTCCGGCATGGGTGGAGACGCGGCATGAAGATCCTGATCGTCGACGATCACACGGTGGTGCGCGACGGCGTCAGGCGGCTGGTCGAGGCGCTGCCAGCCACTGCGATCGCCGAGGCGGAGACGCCGTCCGAGGCGCTGGCGATGTTCCGCAAGTTCCGGCCGGACGTTACCATCCTCGACATCAACCTGAAAAACGGCAGCGGCCTCGACGCCCTGCGGCGCTTGCGCGCCGACGACCCGAAGGCGAAGATCGTCGTGTTCTCGATGTATTCCGACATCGTCTATGCAGCCTCGGCCCGGCGCGACGGCGCGCTCGGCTATGTGTCGAAGAGCGCTCCGACCGACGAACTGCTGGTGGCGATCGAAAAGGCGCTGGTTGGCGAAAGCTATGTCGACAGCGAGACGACGGCGCTGATGGCCCGCCACGAGTCCTCCGAGGGGGGAACGAAGGAGCTGTCGCGGCGCGAATTGCAGATCCTGCACATGCTCGGCGAGGGCAAGAGCCTCACCGACATCGCGCAAGGGCTCGGCGTCGCCTACAAGACCATCGCCAACACCTCCTCACGCATGAAGGAGAAGCTCGGCGTCGACCGCACCTCCGACCTCGTCCGCTTCGCGCTGGAGACGAAGGGCGGCCGCATGCTCGATCGCGAGCGGCCATGAGTTTCGCCGACCCCACGACTTTCGGGAAGACGGGAAGTTATCCCGTTGTGGCGCCCGGAATCCTCTGCGAAGCTTTCACCTTCGAGGTTGCTGCCCGCCCCTGCTGCTCCCAAAGCCGGGACGATCGGGCGCGACCTCGTTCTGCCACTGCGGAGGTCGGCGGGATGGCGTTGCGTGGTTTGATGGACGGTGGGCACCGGCAATCGAACGGAAGGAACGAGCGGGTCATGAGACGACTGATGAGCGTGGCTCTCGCCGCGACGCTGGCGCTGTCCGCCAGCCCCGCCTTCGCCTACAAGATTTTCGTGTCCAACGAGAAGGGCAACGACATCACCGTCCTCGACTCGGAGAATTTCGAGGTTATCGACACCTTCAAGGTGGGCCAGCGGCCGCGCGGCATCGCCGTCAGCGCCGACGGCAGCCAGATCTTCGTCTGCGCCAGCGACGACGACACCATCCAGGTCTACGACACGGCGACCTACAAGTTTCTCAAGACCCTGCCCTCCGGCCCCGATCCCGAACTGCTGATCCTGTCGCCGGACGGCAAGCGGCTCTACGTCGCCAATGAGGACGACAATCTCGTCACCGCAATCGATCTTCAAACCGGGGCGCGCCTCGCGGAAATCCCGGTCGGCGTCGAGCCGGAGGGGATGGCGGTCTCGCCCGACGGGACGACCATCGTCAACACGTCGGAAACGACGAACATGGCCCATTTCATCGACAGCGACAGCCACCAGATCACCGCCAACGTCCTCGTGGATTCCCGGCCCCGTTTCGCCGAATACAAGCGGGACGGCTCGGAGGTCTGGGTATCGGCCGAGATCGGCGGCACGGTCAGCGTGATCGACGCGGCCACGAAGGAGATCAAGAAAAAGATCACCTTCGAGATTCAGGGAATCCGCTCCGAGGCGATCCAGCCGGTCGGCGTGCGGATCACCGCCGACGGCAAGAAGGCCTATGTGGCGCTCGGGCCGGCCAACCGCGTCGCGGTGATCGACGCCGAGACCTATGAGGTGATCGATTATCTGCTCGTCGGCCAGCGGGTCTGGCAGCTCGCCTTCTCGCCGGGTGAAACGCACCTCTTCACCACCAACGGCGTCTCCAACGACATCTCGATCATCGACGTCGCGGATGACGAGGTGATCAAGTCCGTCCAGGTCGGGCAACAGCCCTGGGGCGTCGCCGTCACGCCCGGCGAATAAGCCGGCGGACGGAGCGAGGCGCGTCCGCACGCGCGAAATTGGGAGGGAACCGAGCAATGAAACGAATCTGGCTCTTGCTGATGGCGGCGATCCTCGCCTTCGCGCCGATCATGGTCGTTGCGGCGCAGGATTCGGGGGCAGCCGGAGAGGCGGCCGCCGATAAGGACGACGATGATGATGACGATGACGGAGCAACCGGCGCCGCGATGGTGCCGACGGCCGAGGAACTGACCATCCCGAAGGGCTCGGAGCTGATGCCGGCGAGCGCCCTGAACGGCGACCAGATCGGCCTGCCGCCCGTCTCGCTGTCGAGCCAGATCGTCACGCCACTGGTCCTCGGCGCCCCCGACAGAGAATTCGCCGTCAGCCACACCGACATCTATCTCAGGGCCAACCAGGCCTATCGCTGGGACATCGCCTCCGAGGGCGGGCTCGAATACAAGTTCCACGCGCCCGGCTTCTTCCGCAATGTCTGGATGAACCAGATCGTCATCTCCGATCTCGAGGTGCATATGGCCGGCCCGCCGGCCTGGCTGGAATTCGACGCGACCGGCGTGATCACCGTGCAGTTTCAGACCACCCGGCCCGGCCGCTACGATTGGTATGTCGAGGGCCTCGATGAAGAACAGGACATGAAGGGCACGATCACCATCGTTCCATAGCGCGGCATCAGGCGCCGCCAAGGAGCACCCACCGCCACGAATCGTACTTCGCCACTGTCTTCCCGACCGACCCGGCGATAGGCTGCCGGGGGGTCCCACCGACCGCAATGGAGCACGATGGCCTTGGATGCCGCGATCATGACACCCGACCTCAGCGCCGGGGCGCCGGACGCCCCTCCCGCGCTCGACGTCCGTCGTGTCAGCCATTCCTATGGCGACCGCAAGGCCCTCGACGACGTGTCGTTCGCGGTGCCGCAGGGCTCATTCACCGCCCTCCTCGGCCCCAACGGCGCCGGCAAGTCGACGCTGTTTTCGCTGGTGACCCGGCTGTTCAATGTCCGTGATGGCGAAATCCGCATTCTCGGCCGCCGCCTGAACGAGGAGCCCGGCGAGGCGCTGCGCCGCCTCGGCGTGGTGTTTCAGGCGCGAACGCTCGATCTCGACCTGTCGATCCGCCAGAACCTCAAATATCAC
Organism: Aurantimonas sp. E1-2-R+4; assembly: GCF_036549515.1. Classification (NCBI taxonomy): domain Bacteria; kingdom Pseudomonadati; phylum Pseudomonadota; class Alphaproteobacteria; order Hyphomicrobiales; family Aurantimonadaceae; genus Aurantimonas; species Aurantimonas sp. E1-2-R+4. The sequence goes on from NZ_JAZHLK010000024.1 coordinate 5,413, forward strand.
GCCGCCCTGCACGGCATGACCGGCGCCGAAGCCAGTCGCCGGATCGCGGAAATCCTTCGCGGCTCCGAACTGATCGACCGGATGGGCGAGAAGGCGCGCAACCTCTCCGGCGGCCAGCTTCGCCGTATCGAGATCGTCCGGGCCTTCATGCACCGGCCGCGCCTCATCCTGCTCGACGAGCCGACGGTTGGGCTCGACATCCGCTCGCGCGCCGAGATCGTCTCGGAAGTGCGGCGGCTCGTGAAAGACGAAGGCGTCAGCGTCCTGTGGGCGACCCATCTGATAGACGAGATCGACGAGACCGACCGGGTCGTGGTGCTCCACCACGGCAAGGTTCTGGCCGAGGGGAACGTCCCCGATATCGTCGCGGCGGAAAGCGCCGGCTCGATCCGCGATGCCTTCACCCGCCTCACCGGATTGGCCAAGAGCACCGTCGAACCGGAGATGGCCTCGTGAGCACCCCGGCAAGCGCTTCGGCGGACGCGACCCCCAGCGGCTTTCCGCTGTCTGCCTATCTCATCTGCTTTCGCGGCATCGTCTGGCGCGAGGCGCTGCGCTTTCTGCATCAGCGCGAGCGCTTCGTCTCGGCGCTGGTGCGCCCGCTGCTCTGGCTGTTCATTTTCGCCGCCGGCTTTCGCCAGGTGCTCGGCGTCTCGATCACGCCGCCCTACCAGACCTACATTCTCTACGAGGTCTACATCACGCCCGGCCTCGTCGGCATGATCCTGTTATTCAATGGCATGCAGTCGTCGCTGTCGATGGTCTACGACCGCGAGACCGGCGCCATGAAGACCCTGCTCGTCTCGCCGCTGCCGCGCTGGTTCCTGCTCGTCTCCAAGCTCGCCGCCGGCGTCGCGGTCGGTGTCGTCCAGGTCTATGTGTTCTTCGCCATTGCCTGGTTCTGGGAGGTCCAGCCGCATTGGACGGGGTATCTCACCGTGCTGCCGGCGCTGATTCTGACCGGCCTGATGCTCGGCTCGCTCGGTATGCTGCTGTCCTCGCTGGTCAAGCAGCTGGAGAATTTCGCCGGTGTCATGAACTTCGTGATTTTCCCGATGTATTTCGCCTCGTCCGCGCTCTATCCGCTCTGGCGGGTGCAGGAGTCGAGTCCGCCGCTCTACACGATCACCCTGTTCAACCCGTTCACGCACGCGGTGGAGCTGGTGCGCTTCGCTCTCTATGGCGAGATCAACTGGCAAGCGCTCGCCGTCGTCATCGGCTGCACGGCCGTCTTTCTCGGCGGCGCCATCCTCGCCTACGATCCGGCGCGCGGCCTGATCAGCCGCAAACGCCAGTGAGACGCCACCTGAGCCGCGATCGAAGGGAGGCTTTCATGTCCACGAACGCACACCGTCGGATCGGTGGAACCGCGCTTGTCGCGGGTTCGCTCGCGCTTCTATTGCACTTGGCCGTCCTTCCCGCGAGCGCCCAGGACGGCGCGGCGCCGCGCGACATCCCCGAAGGCTTCGTGCTGCCCGGCCCGCCGCCCGTCAACGCGCCGGAAGCCGAGGAGGCGAAGCCGCCGTCGCCAGCCGAAACTCCGGCCAGCCCGATGAGCTTCGCCCGGACACCGGAAAAAGGCACCACCGACTGGCCCTGCATCCAGCGCCGCGTCGAGACAATCTCCCCGGCTCAGATCTGGAACGGCCCGGACGTCGCCAATGCCGCGAATGTCGAGCGGACCGACGCGATGCGGGTGCTGATCGACCAAATTGTCGCGCGCCGGCTGCCGCTCGATGAAGCCGCAATGATGGTCAAGGACTTCGTCGGCGGACTGCCCGAAGCCGAACGCGAGGCGACGGCGACCGCGATCCTGGCCGACATCCTCGACCGGCTGAATGCCGAACGCGGCGAGGTGATGGTCGGTATCGAGCGCTACGGCGCCAAGCAGAAGGCGCTGGCGCAAAGATTGCGCGAGGAGAGCGCGGAATTCGCCAGGCTGCGGCAGCAGCCGGACGCCTCGCCGACGGAGATCGAAGAAGCCCGACAGGCTCTTCTCTGGGACACCCGCATCTTCGACGAGCGGCGGCAGTCTCTCACCTATGTCTGCGAAGTGCCGGTGCTGATCGAACAGCGCGCCTTCGGCCTCGGTCGGGCAATCGCCAGCGCGCTGTGACCGGACGGCTCGAAACGCGCGCGTCTATTCGTCCGGTCGCGGCTCCGGCTCGGACAGCGCCAGCGCGTAGCCGGATTCCGCCCAGCCATCGGTGCCGTCCGGATACCAGTAGACGGCCGCATAGCCGGCGCGGATCGCGCGCTTGGCGGCGTTATAGCTCATCCAGCAATCGCGCAGGCAGTAGATGACGATCGGCCGGCCCTTGTCGCCTTGCGTGGCCTCGGCGAGCCCCTCGAGGAGATAACGCTCCATCGCCGGCGCCAGCTCGCCATAGCCGGTGTCGACCAGCCAGATCGAGCCCGGAATATTGCTGCGTGGCTTCGGCCGCCAGATGGTATCGGCAGGCAGGCCCTCCGGCCGTGGCGCGCGCGGCAGGACGTCGACGAATGCTGCGTCCTCGTCATGCAGCGTCTTGGCGGTCGCCGTATCGACGACGGTGCCGCCCGCAAGACTTTCCGGAACCGACGCGCGATAGGCCTCGGTCCGATAGTCCTCGGGCTCGGGCTGGGGAACGGTTGCGGTAGTTGGTTCTTCGACGGCGATCTCGGGCGCCGGGACCACAGCATCTTCCTTTGCCGACACTGACGGCGGCGCGAAGACGAGCGCCAAGAGTATCCAGATGAGGGCGCTCGCGCGAACCAGACCGAACAGGGCGGCCGGCGGGCGGGCCGCTCTCATCCCTTCGGCTCCCGCGGTTCCGGCGCCACATCGCCCGCCTTCGACACGATCGGGCGGTCCTCTTCGTCGAGCAGCGGCACGCCGTAGGACAACAGTATCTCGTCGATCTCGCCCTGATAATCCTGGATCGCCTGGTTGAGCGTGCGCTTCCACTGCTGGTCGGAGGCCCGCACACCCATGGTGATCCGGAAGGTCGTCGCCGGCCCCTTGCCCTCGTGGGTGAGCGGCACGACGGCATAATCCTTGCCCGATTCCTTGGCGTAATAGCCGGCCATCGGCCCCCAGAGGATCGCCGCGTCGATCTCGCCACTGTCAAGATCGTCGATCATCGCCTTGGCGGAATTGTCGAACCGCGTGTCGATCATCAGCTGGTAGGGTTTGGCCTTCCCGATCAGGCCGGCGCGGGCGAGATAGGTCGCCGGCGGCGTGCCGGCGACGATACCGATGCGCTTGTCCTTCAGCTTCGGGTCCGCGATCGTCTCGACGTCGGCGAGATCGCCGTCCTTCGGATAGACCAGTGCATAGGCCGTCCGGTAATAGGCGTTGGTGTTCTGAACCAGCTCGTCGCCCTGCGGATAGCTCATGATGACGTCGCAAAGATTGGAGCCGAGCGTCATCCGCACGAAGCCGGTCGCCTGCGGAAAGTAGGTATAGGACACCGATTGCCGCCCCAGCTTGTCGGCCAGGAACCGGGCGACCTCTTGCTCGAAGCCCGCTTCGGCCTCGTTGGAAAACGGCAAGTTGTTGGGGTCCGCGCAGACCCGCAGCACGTTTGGATCGACGAGCTCGATCTCGCCGCCGAATTCCCGATCCTGGGCCGCCGCCGGCAACGCCAGCGCCAAGGCGCTCGCGATGCCGACAGCCGCTGTGACGAAGCGGATCATCGCATCAAAATCCCAGACAATCGTATTCGGCCTTCTGCCCCGCCTCGTTCTTAGTCGGGCGTTTTGGCTCGCCCCGCCCGACGACGCCGTCGGTGCGGGCGCGCAGATAGATGTAGATTGCATCCAGTGAGCACATAACGTTGGGATCTTCGCCCCAGGCCGGCATGATCGAATTTCCGGACGAATTCCACTTGTTCTGCTGACCACTGACGACGACGCCGACGAAGTCGAAATAGCTCAGAGTCTGCAGCGATTCCGTCAGGTTCGGGGCGAAGGACGAACCCAGACCATCCGGGCCGTGGCACTGCAGGCAGTTGGCGCCGTATTTCTTGTAGCCACGCCAGGTGTACCAATCGGCGGTGCCGTCTTCGGTCATGCTGTAGGTCGGGTTTCCAGCAGGATCGACGAATTTGCCCATCTCGCCTTCGCTCGGCTGGTTGCCTTCGGTTGCCGTATCCTTCGACGGATGCGCGTCGACCTTCATGGTCTCGCCGCTCGCCATCGCCTTTTCGCCGCTTGCGGTGGAGGCCTGCGAGGACCCGACCGGGTCGGCCACCGCGGCATTGGCGGGCGCGGGATCGGCCGCGGGGGCGGGGGTTGCAGCCGCATCTCCGGCCGGTGCCGTTGGGGTCGTCGCGTCCGGCGCCTGTTGGCCCGCCGGCACGATGGTGGTTCCGTCACTCTGCGCGAAGGTCAGGCTACTGGCCGAAAGAAGCACGATGCCAGCAAACGCAATCAACTTGGAATTCATTCAAACCTCACGGATCGACACGCGGGCGAATCCTCGGCCCGGCTTCTCGGCGATGATGGCAGGGCGCCCACCGCCCTCCAAAACAATGGCCCGGCATCAAGGCCGAAGCCTGACATCGGGCCCTCTCGTCACGCATCGGGGCCCCGCTCCGCAAAGAGTGGGGCCCCGTCTTGTGGCTTATTTCGCGGCCGTCTGGTCCGGGACCGTGAACACCGTCAGCGCGCCGCCGAGGGCGGTGTATTTCGACAGCGCCGCATAGCCGCCGACCGCGCCGAGACCGGCACTGGGATCGGTGAGGCCCGCCGCGAGGCCGATACCAGCCCAGCCGCCGATGCCGGAGAGAATGCCGACATACTGCTTGCCTTCATTCTCGTAGGTCATCACGTTGCCGATGATGCCCGACGGGGTCTTGTACTTGTAGAGTTCCTCGCCCGTGGTGGCGTCGACAGCCTTCAGATAGCCCTCGAGCGTACCGTAGAAGACGATGCCGCCCTTGGTGGCCAGAGCACCGGACCATACCGAGAACTGCTCGGGCAGCGACCAGACGATCTCGCCCTTGCCGGCGTCCCAGGCGATGAAGTTGCCCATGCCGCCATGGCTGTTGGGCGCCGGGTACATCGACAGTGTCGCGCCGACGTAAGGCTGTCCGGCCGTATAGGCGACGCGGAACGGCTCGTAGTCCATGCAGACGTGGTTGGTCGGCACGTAGAACAGCTTGGTTTCCGGCGAATAGGCCGCCGGCTGCTGATCCTTGGTTCCCAGCGCCGCAGGGCAGATGCCGGTCGAGTTGGTGTCCTCGCCGTTCTGCTCGGTCGAATACTCCGCGACCACCTGCGGGCGGCCGTACTGGTCGGATTCCTTGTCCATGACGACTTCGGTCGCCCAGTTGACGGCCGGATCGTACTTCTTGGCGACCAGCAATTCGCCGGTCTCACGGTTCATCGTGTAGGCGAAACCGTTGCGGTCGAAGTGGACGAGCGCCTTGGTTGGCGTACCGCCGACGTCGATGTCCGCGAGGATCATCTCGTTGACGCCGTCGAAGTCCCACTCGTCATGCGGGGTCATCTGATAGACCCACTTCGCCACGCCGGTGTCGGCATCGCGCGCCATGATCGCCATCGACCATTTGTTGTCGCCGGGCCGCTGCGCCGGGTTCCAGGTCGAGGGGTTACCGGTCCCGTAATAGATCAGGTTCAGTTCGGGATCATAGGCAAACCAACCCCAGGTCGTGCCGCCGCCGATCTGCCACTGGTCGCCTTCCCAGCTGTTGAGCGAGGAATCCGCGCCAACCGGCTTGCCGAGTTCCATGGTCTTCTCGGGATCGAACAGCATCTCGTCGTCCGGGCCGGTCGAATAGGCCCGCCAGGCCTGCGTACCATCGGAAACGTTGTAGGCGGTGATGGAACCGCGCACGCCGAACTCACCGCCCGAAATACCGATCAGCACCTTGTCCTTGAACACCATCGGCGCCGCGGTACCGGTCTCGCCCTTCGACGCATCACCGTTCTTCACCGACCAAACCTGCTCGCCGGTTGCGGCGTCGAGCGCGACGACGGTCGTGTCGGCCTGATGCAGGATCACCAGGTCCTTGCCGCCGTCACCTTGCGCCGGCGCGTAGGCAACGCCGCGATTGACCGTGTCGCAGCACATCACCGGGATGACGTTCGGATCCTGCTTGGGCTCGTATTTCCACTTGATCTCGCCGTCGTTCTTGGCGTCGAGCGCATAGACGATGTTGGGGAACGGCGTGTGCACGTACATCGTGTCACCGACGACGAGCGGCGAGCCCTCGTGGCCGCGCAGAACGCCGGTCGAAAAGCCCCAGGCCGGGACCATGTCGCCGACGTTGTCCTTGTTGATCTTGTCCAGCGTCGAGTAGCGCTGATTGGCGTAGTTGCCCGTGGGCATTACCCACTGCGCGGCGTCGCCCTGCATCTCCTGCAGTTTCTCGTTCGCCGAGGCGCCCGCCCCGATCGAGATGAGCAGGCTGGATGCCAGCGCGGCCTTCGTGATTGTCTTGAACATCGGTGTCCTCCCAAGGAACTGTAGCGGTGACGCGTGACGGCAGGATTGCCGACGAACGTTGAGCCAACGATAGTCTGGGGGAAGGTTTCCGGCAGCGTGTCACGACCGCCAATAGGGGTCTTGGTGGGCACCGTTGATCGACACCTACCGTGGCCTTCGAGGACTCGCAGCGCTCCCAACACTGCGACCTTGAAGCCGGAAACCATGACGCGATGCTAGTTCGGGAATTTTTCCTGCGCAAGCTCCGAATGGCACTTTTCCTATGTGCGACGCAGCATTTTTGGTGTGCATCGCAATATATCGTCGCTCTATAGAGCAGGACCGGTCCCCACACTTGCCGAGAACCTCCTGTTACTTCGCGGCGTTGAGGAGGTTTGCTTGCCCGGCGGCTGTTGCGGCAGCGCGCGCGCCCACCAAGCCGACGTCAGAAAAACTGTCCATCGCCTCTCCAAGCAATGGCACCGCATCACCAAGCCACATTCCCGTCGCCGGTCTGCGGCGTCTTCGGCGAGACGGCACCGACCGTAGTGGTGTCGAATCGCCGCAGGACCGGTCACGCGCCATGGAACCGCCGGTGGTCTTGCCCCACAGCGCGCGGGCATGTCTGATGGAGTCATGTCGACGCGTCTTACATTCCTCCGGCGCTGCGCAGCGGCGACCCTGGTTGCCCTCGCCGCCTTCGCTGGCGCCGCCGCTGCTTTCGCCGCGCCACTGGCGTTGGAGGAGATCGCCCCCGGAATCTACGTCCACGCCGGTCTGGTCGAGGAGACCAGCCCTCAAAACCAGGGCGACATCGCCAATATCGGTGTTGTGATCGGCGACGACGCCGTGGCGGTGATCGACAGTGGCGGCAGCGTCGCGGTCGCCCGCTCGGCCTTGCAGGCGATCCGCGCGGTCACCGACAAGCCGGTCCGCTACCTCGTCAACACCCATATGCATCCCGATCACATCTTCGGGAACCAGGTGTTCAAGGCGGCCGGCGCGACGCTGATCGGGCATCGCAAGCTGCCCGCCGCGCTCGCCGCACGGGCGGATTTCTACAAGCAGTCGATGCGCGAACAGCTCGGCCCGGTGCTCGCCGACGAGGTCATCGTCACGCTTCCGGACGAGACCGTAGAGGACGAGCGCATCATCGACCTCGGCAATCGCAAGCTGACGCTGACGGCCTGGGGCACCGCCCATACGGACAACGATCTGACTGTCCTCGACGTGGCGACCGGAACGCTGTTCGCCGGCGATCTCGTCTTCATGGAGCACTTGCCGGTCATCGACGGCAGCCTCAAGGGCTGGCTCGCCCAGACACCGGACCTCGAAGCGCTGCCGGCAAGCCGCGTCGTGCCGGGGCACGGTCCAGCGAGCGCGCCATGGCCGCAGGCGATCGCGCCGCAGACGGCCTATCTTGAAAGGCTCGCATCCGATCTCCGCCAGATGATCGCCGATGGCGTTCCACTCGCCGACGCAGTCAAGACCGCCGGACGGAGCGAGGCCGGTAAATGGCAGGTCTTCGACGCCTTCAACGCCCGCAACGCCACCGCCGCCTTCGCCGAGCTGGAATGGGAATGACCCGGCGCAAGGCGCGGCTTCTGTCCGACTCTCCCGGATTGATCAAGGCGTATCGATCAAGGCGAGTTGAGACGGCCCTCCCTTGTCCTCGCCTGGCAATGCCGTCACATTAGCCAAGGAGCGAACGGGCACTCGCGACGAAAATTGGGAGATTGTCATGCTGGACGCTCATGCCGGGCCGCACCGTCAGGCGACGCACGGGTCCCGTCGGCGGACCTCGCTGGCCAGCGTTCTTTCGCTCGCCGTTCTCGCCGCTTCCGCTTTTACGCTCTCCACGCCTGCCGCGTTTGCCCAATCGACGCTCTCGCCCGCCGAAGCGGCGGCCGCCGCCATGGAATCCGCCTGGCCCGGCCTGAAGGACGACCTGTTCGGCGACCGGCCGCTAATCGAGGGCACCGATGCGATCATGCTGGAAGCGCCACGCCGTGCCACTGACCCGGCGATCGTGCCGATCAAGCTGACGCTCGATCCGGCCATGAACATTCGCAAGGTGACGCTCGTCATCGACGAGAACCCCGCCCCGGTGGCCGCGACCTTCGACATCGCCGAAGGCTCCGGCCTCACCGAATTGTCGACCCGCGTCAGGGTCAACGCCTACACCGACATCCACGCGGTGGCCGAAGCGGCCGACGGCACGCTCTATGTCACCAAGCAATACGTCAAGGCGGCCGGCGGCTGCGCCGCCCCGGCGGCGAAGGACGCGGAAGTCGCCGCCAAGCAGATGGGCCAGATGAAACTGCGGGCTTTCGCCGCGGCGGATATCGGCGGCACGGCGACGCATGAGGCGCAGCTGATGATCCGGCATCCGAACAATTCCGGGTTGCAGAAGGATCAGGTGACGCTTCTCTATATCCCGGCGCATTTCATCACCGATCTCGCGGTCGATCGCGGCGGCGAGCGCTTGTTCTCGATGACCGGCGGGATTTCGATCTCCGAGGATCCGAGCTTCCGCTTCAACTATACCGGCGATCCGTCGGTGCCCTTCCACGCCAAGGCAACGGACACCGAGGGCAAGGTCTTCGAAAAGACCTTTGTCCCGGAACAGTCCTGACGATCGGGGCAGCTACGGCTTTTACAGCTTTTGATTGAAAGCGGCGACTGGACTCGGCGGCGGCGCTCTCAATCGAAGCAGCGGATTTCCGCTTCGGCCTGGGCGCGCCTGAGGTCGCCGACGGCCGACTTGGCCTCGGCGCTGGTGCGGAACAGAACGCCCTTCTCCCCCGTCACCTGCCCCATCGACAGGAAGGTCGAGGCCTCGACGTAGCGCTCATAGCGAAGCAGCGACGCGACGACGTCGAAGGAGCAGGAGCATTGCTCCAGCGCGGTGCGCGTGTTGCCGTTGCTGGCCATGCAGCCGAACACGTAGTCGGCCGTCACGTCGGTCGGATAGTCGGCGATGGCGGCATTCGGCACGCTGCCGGTCGTCGGGATCTTGAACGCGCCGGCGGGGCCGACAACCCTGTCCGGCGGAAGCGCCGATTGAGCGCTGGCATATCCGGCGGGCAGAAGCAGGGCGGACGCGACCATCGCGGCGATCCACCTGATGCGTGAGCGGCTGTTGGCCATCATGTCCTCCCTCCTGCCGTTCTCGCCATTTTCCCATGAGTATGACGGCACCCGGCGCAGGTGAAGGGGTCCGTGGACTTTCGGCTCCCCGCCAAGCGGATACGGGAAAAAGTCCCGCGATCGAAAGACCGTGAGCCGTTCAGGCCGCGCCGGTAAAGCTCCGCCCCTCTTCGACGATCCGCTCCAACAGCGGCGCGGGTTTGAAATCCTCGCCCATCCGCTCCTCCATTTCGCGCATCTTTGCCAGAACCACCTCCGGCCCGATCGTGTCGGCGAAGAACATCGGTCCGCCGCGATAGACCGGCCAGCCAAAGCCGTTGATCCACACGACATCGATGTCCGATGCCCTGAGCGCGATGCCCTCGTCGAGGATCTTCGCGCCCTCGTTGATCATCGGATAGACGAGCCGTTGGAGGATTTCGTCGTCGGAGATATTCCGGCGTTTGATGCCCTCCTCGCGCGACTTGGCGCGGATAATTTTCTCCACCAGCTTGGATGGCGAGCCTTTGCGCTTGTCGTCGTAGTCGTAAAAGCCCGCGCCGGTCTTCTGGCCGCGTCGGTCCGCCTCGCACAGCTGCTCGCGAATGGTCTCGCCCTTCGAGGTCTCACGGTTCCAGCCAAGGTCGAGGCCGGCGAGATCGGCCATCTGGAACGGCCCCATCGGCAGACCGAAATCGGTCAGCACCCTGTCGACGTCCCAGGGCATCGCGCCTTCCAGGATCAGCTTGTTCGCCTCGCGTTGGCGAGCGTTGAGCATGCGGTTGCCGACGAAACCGTGGCAGACGCCGACCAGCACCGCCGTCTTGCCGATGTTGCGGGCGAGCTTCATCGCGGTGGCTATCACGTCCGTCGCGGTCTTCTCGCCGCGCACCACCTCGAGCAGCTTCATGATGTTGGCCGGCGAGAAGAAATGCAGACCGATCACGTCCTCGGGCCGCTTGGTGCTCGAGGCGATTGCGTCGATATCGAGATAGGAGGTGTTGGAGGCGAGAATCGCGCCCTTCTTGGCGATACCGTCGAGCCGGGCGAAGATGTCCTTCTTCACCGCCATCTCCTCGAACGCCGCCTCGATGACGAGGTCGCAATCAGCGAGATCGGACATGTCCAGCGACGGCGAGAGCAGGCCCATCGCCTTGTCGACATCTTCCGGGCGGATGCGGCCCCTTTTCACGGCGGCTTCGTAGTTCTTGCGCATGATGCGGGTGCCGCGCTCCAGCGCCTCCGGCTTGGCCTCGACGATCGTCACCGGGATGCCGGCCGAGAGGAAATTCATGGTGATGCCGCCGCCCATCGTGCCGGCGCCGATGATGCCGACGGTGCGGATCGGCCGGGTCGGCGTGTCGGCCGCAATGTCGGGGATCTTGGCGGCCGCCCGTGTTGCGCCGAAGACATAGCGCTGCGCCTTCGACTGGATGCCGCCGAGCAGCTCGGCGAAGATGTCGCTCTCGCGCGCCATGCCCTCCGCGAAGGGCAGCCGCGCCGCGTTGGCGACCGCTTCCAGCGCCTTGTCGAAGCTGTCGAAGCCCTTCATCTTGCGGCCGTGGGCGGCGCGGGCTTCCGCGATGGCCGCCTCGATGTCCTCACGCGCCAGCCGGTCGTCTTCCTCGCTGACCTTGCGCAGCGGCCGTCCCTCCCGGAGGATGTCGTTCGCGAACCGCACCGCCTCGGCGCGCAATTCGCCAACGGCCAGTTCGTCGACGATACCGAGCGTTTGCGCCGTCGCCGCGCCCACCGGCGTGCCAGTGAGGATCATGTCGAGCCCGCGTTTCAGGCCGATCATCCGCGGCAACCGCTGGGTGCCGCCCGCGCCGGGAATGATGCCGAGCTTGATCTCCGGCAGGCCGAGTTTCGCCGAAGGGAGCGCGACGCGATAGTGGCAGGCGAGCGCCAGTTCCAGCCCGCCGCCCAGCGCCGTCCCGTGCAGCGCCGCGATCACCGGCTTGGGGCAGTTCTCGACGATATCCTCCAGCTCGCGCAGCGACGGGCCTTCCATCGGCTTGCCGAACTCCTTGATGTCGGCCCCGGCGATAAAGGTCCGGCCCTCGCAGATCAGCACGATGGCCTTGACCGCATCGTCGGCGACGGCCGCTTCGATGCCCGCCGCGATGCCCTCGCGCAGCACTTGCGACAACGCGTTCACCGGCGGGTTGTGCAGCGTCAGAAGGGCGATGGCGCCGTCATTGTCCAGCGTCGCCGCGTCGTTGATCAGGAGCATGTCGAGCGTATCCATTCGCAATTGCAGCGATCCCGGCGCAGCAAAGGCCGGCGGTTATCCGGGCCGCATGGGTGGCCGGATCTCGTTGACACCACGCTAGGGCGGCGTCACATCTGAGGCAAATGGCGGACCGTGGTTTTTCGCGATCCGCGCATTGCCCGCGCGCCGTCGCGGCCGGAACGAAGGACCAAGCCCATGGATCTGCGATTCACCGAGGAAGAGACGGCGTTCCGCGACGAGGTCCGCGCCTTCATCCGTGATCATGTGCCGGAGGACGTCACCGCCGCGCTGCACGATGGCCGCTCGGTCGGCAAGGACGTGATGGTGCGCTGGACCCGCATTCTCAACGACAAGGGTTGGTCGGTGCCACACTGGCCGGAAGCGTTCGGCGGCACCGGCTGGTCGCCGGTCCAGCAGTACATCTTCCAGGACGAACTGCAGCAGGCGCCCGCCCCGCAGATGCTGCCCTTCGGCCACAACATGGTCGGCCCGGTCATCTACACCTTCGGCAACGACGCGCAGAAGGCCAAATTCCTGCCGCGCATCGCCAATCTCGACGACTGGTGGTGCCAGGGCTTTTCCGAGCCGGGCGCCGGCTCCGATCTCGCCGGCCTGACCACGAAGGCCGAGAAGGACGGCGACCATTACGTCGTCAACGGCCAGAAGACCTGGACGACGCTCGGCCAATATGCCGACTGGATCTTCTGCCTGGTGCGCACCGACCCGGCCGCGCCGAAGAAGCAGATGGGCATCTCCTTCCTGTTGATCGACATGACGACGCCTGGGGTCACCGTCCGCCCGATCCAGACCATCGACGGCGGCCACGAGGTCAACGAGGTGTTCTTCGACGATGTGCGCGTGCCGGTCGAAAATCTGGTCGGCGAGGAAAACAAGGGATGGGACTACGCGAAATTCCTGCTTGGCCACGAACGGGTCGGCATCGCCCGCGTCGGTGGCTCCAAGGAGCGCATCCGCCGCCTCAAGGAGATCGCCAAGCTGGAATTCGCCGGCTCCGTACCGGTCTGGGAGAACCGCCGCTTCCGCGAGAAGGTCGCGGCGGTGGAGATCGAGTTGAAGGCGCTGGAGATGACCCAATTGCGGGTGCTTTCGGCCGAGGCCAAGCGCGCCCACGGCAAGCCCGATCCCGCCTCATCGATCCTCAAGATCAAGGGCTCCGAGCTGCAGCAGGCGACCACCGAGCTGTTGATGGAGGCGATCGGCCCCTACGCCCTGCCCTACGAGCCGTCGCGCGAAGAGGGTCGAAACGAGCCGCCGGTCGGGCCGGACTACGCCGCGCCGCTGGCGCCCGGCTATTTCAACTACCGCAAGGTGTCGATCTACGGCGGCTCCAACGAGATCCAGAAGAACATCATCGCCAAGGCGATCCTCGGCCTCTGAACTCGACCCCGGCACGACCAGCCGCGCCCCAGCCTTTCACGCAGGACACAAACGCATGGATTTCGACCTCTCCGACGAACAGGCCATGATCAAGGACTCGGTCGAGCGCCTGATCCTGGATCGCTACGGCTTCGAGCAGCGCAACGCCTACCGCGCCGAGGAGCCCGGCTTCAGCCGCGATATGTGGGCGGCCTTCGCCGAACTCGGCCTGACGGCGGTGCCTTTCGCCGAGGATGACGGCGGCTTCGGTGGCGGGCCGGTCGAGACGATGATCGTCATGGAGGCCTTCGGCCGCGGCCTCGTCGTCGAGCCCTATCTGGCCTCGATCGTCATGGCCGGCGGCGCTATCCGCCATGCCGCCAGTGCCGAACAGCGCGCCGCGTGGGTGCCGGGCCTTGCCGACGGCTCGATCCGCCTCGCCTTCGCCTTCGCCGAGCGGCATTCGCGCTATGATCCCGCCTTCGTCGCGCTGAAGGCCAAGCCGGACGGGGACGGCTTCCGACTCTCCGGCGAAAAGACGCTGGTGCTACACGGCGACAGCGCCGATGGTTTCATCGTCACCGCCCGCACCAGCGGCGCGCCCGGCGAGGAAGCCGGCATCGGCCTCTTCTATGTTCCGGCCGGGGCGAGCGGCCTGTCGCGCCGGGGCTATCCGACCCAGGACGGCATGCGCGCGGCGGAACTGAGCTTCGAGGCCGTGTCCGTCCCGGCCTCCCATGTCCTGGGCGATCCGGCGGGCGCCTTTCCGGCGATCGCGCGGGTCGTCGACGAGACCATCGCCGCGCTCTCGGCCGAAGCGGTCGGCTCGATGGCGCGGATGCACGAACTGACCATCGCCTATCTCAAGGAGCGCAAGCAGTTCGGCGTGCCGATCGGCGATTTCCAGGTGCTCCAGCATCGCGGCGCCGAAATGTACATGGCGCTGGAACAAGCCCGCTCGATGATGCTCTACGCCACCATGAACGCCGCAGAGCCGGACGCTGAAACGCGGCGCGAGGCCATTTCAGCAGCGAAGGTGCAGATCGGCCGCTCGGCGACGTTTATCGGCCGGAACGCGGTGCAGCTGCATGGCGGAGTCGGCGTGACGATGGAATACGAGGTCGCCCACCACTTCAAGCGCACGGCGATGATCGATCTCGCCTTTGGGGATGCGGATCATCATTTGGAGGTGTTGGCGGAACAGGGCGGGTTACGGGGGCTGTAGGGGCTGTCGCGCGCCCGATGAGGCGCCCGCTATCCCCGCCGGACCAGTTCCTTCAAGGCATCGTTGATCCGCGACTGCCAGCCGGGACCGGTGGCGCGGAAATGCCGAACGATCTCGGCGTCGAGCCTGAGCGTCAGCCGTGTCTTGGGGTTTTCGGAAGGCGGCCGGCCACGCCCCCGCGCAACGGTGCCGGTTGCGGGCCGAATGACCTTGCCGCCTTCGGCCAGTTCGGCCCGGTCGAACATGGCGTCCGTCCACGCCGGTGCATCGTCCTGATCAACCCAGGCGACGACGGATTTTTTGGGCTTCACGGTCATGGCAGTGCCTCATGGATATGACGTGGCGGACGTCTTCCCGCGGTGTCCAAACGACCATGACGACCCGGCCGTCGAGAACGCCGTAGGTCTGAAACCGGGTCTCGCCGTAATCTCGGCGATCATCCTTGAGCGTCAGCGTGCGGCCCGCGAACACCCGCTCGGCCTGCATGAAATCGAGACCGCGTTCGCGCAACGTCGTCTCGCGCTTCGCGGGATCGCAGGTGATCCTCACGTCATTTTATGTAGCGACATTTATTCACCAGATCAAGGGACTTCATGGGAGCTCAAGATAGCCCACGCCAGGGGCTACACGGCCTTCAGCATCCCACCATAGACGAAACAGGTCGAGCCGACCGGGTTTGCTTGCCCCGTGCGAACATCGGACGACGAAGATGATCGCAAGTTCGGCGGGGCTCGCGACCGAAGCGTCCGGCCCGGGCTTTGCACCGCCGCGCGACTGGCCTAGGCTCGGCCCCGATCAGCCAGGAGAGGATGCGCCGATGTCCAGGATACCCCTTGCCGCCCTGCTCTGGCTCAGCCTCTTTTTCCCGTCATTTGCCTTTGCCCAGGAGCAGGCCACCGACGCGATCCAGCCGGAAATCGCGTCCGAGGCCGGCGCAAGGACACTGGTCAGGGCCGACAAGCAGATGGTGGCCGCCGCCAATCCGCTCGCCGCCGAGGCCGGCATAAACATCCTGCGCCAGGGCGGCAGCGCCATCGACGCGATGGTCACCGTCCAGCTCGTCCTCGGTCTGGTCGAGCCGCAATCGTCGGGTCTCGGCGGCGGCGCCTTCCTGGTCTATTTCGACGCCGGCGCCGGCAATCTCACCAGTTTCGACGGCCGCGAGACGGCGCCTACTGCGGCGACGCCGAAGCTGTTTCTCGACGATGCCGGCCAGCCGCTGAAATTCTACGACGCGGTCGTCGGCGGCCGCTCGGTCGGCACGCCGGGCACCGTGAAGCTGATCTTCAAGACCCATGAACGCTACGGCAAACTGCCATGGAAGGATGTCGTCCAGCCGGCAATCGACCTCGCACGCAACGGCTTTGAGGTCTCGCAACGCCTCAATGACCTCGTCGCCGAGGACAAGGAGCGCCTCGGCCGCTTTGCGGCGACCCGCGACTACTTCTTCGGCACCGACGGCGAACCGCTGTCGGTCGGCACGCTGCTGAAAAACGAGGCCTATGCGGAAACTCTTGAGACCATCGCCGAGAAGGGCGCGGAGGGCTTCTACGAAGGTCCGATCGCGCAAGCTATCGTCGAGACCGTGCAGAACGCGACAGACAATCCCGGCAAGCTCGCTCTGGCCGACCTCGCCGCCTATCGGGTGGTCGAGCGCGCACCGGTCTGCGTCGACTATCGCCAATACGACGTCTGCGGCATGGGGCCGCCCTCCTCCGGCGCACTCACTGTCGGACAGATCCTCGGCCTGATCGAACCGTCCGACATGGCCGCGCTCGGCCCGGCGAGCCCTGAGGCCTGGCGCCTCATCGGCGATGCCTCGCGCCTCGCCTTCGCCGATCGTGGCCGCTACATGGCTGACATCGACTTCGTGCCGATGCCGCTCAAGGGCCTTCTGGACGAGGCCTATCTGAACGACCGGTCGAAGCTGCTGGCCGGCGAGAGTGCGTTATCCAAGGATGCCGTCGAACCAGGCTCGCCGCCTTGGGATCACGCGATGCTGATGGGCGACGACATGGCGATCGAACTGCCCTCGACCAGTCATTTTTCGATCGTCGATGCCGCCGGCAACGTCGTCTCGATGACCACGACGATCGAGAACGGCTTCGGCTCGCGGCTGATGACCGGTGGGTTTCTGCTCAACAACGAGCTCACCGACTTTTCCTTCGAGACCCATGATGAGGATGGCCGGCCGATCGCCAATGCCGTGGCGCCCGGCAAGCGGCCGCGCTCATCGATGGCGCCGACCATCGTCCTAAAAGACGGCAAGCCGGTCATAGCCATCGGCTCGCCGGGCGGCAGCCGCATCATCGGCTATGTCGCCCAGGCGCTGATCGGACTGATCGATTGGGACATGGATGTTCAGGAAGCGGTCGCGATGACGCATCTGGTCAATCGTTTCGGCACGTTCGATGTGGAGGAAGGCACGTCCGCCGAGGCCCTCGCCCAGCCGCTGCGCGATCTCGGCTTCGAGGTCGAGGCGCGCGAACTCACGTCGGGCCTGCACGGCATCGTCATCGGCCCGGACGGCCTGCTGGGCGGCGCCGACCCGCGCCGCGAGGGTGTCGCCATCGGCGATTGACGAACAAGGCCCTCACACCGCCAGTGCGCGCTCCGCATAGGCGGCCTCGCCAAACACCCGGCGATAGCGGGCGATTGCCGCGGGTTCGCCGCTGGCCTTTGCGGCATTGTCCGACAGCTTTACCGCCGGCCGGCCATTCGCCGAGACCACCTTGCAGACCAGCGAGATCGGGTCGAGGCCGCTCATCGGCTCCGGCGCCGTGCCGCGGAAGTCGTTGGTCAGATTGGTGCCCCAGCCGAAGCTCATGCGCACTCGGCCCTCGAAATGCCGGTAGGTCCGCTCGATCGTGTCGGAATCCATACCGTCGGAAAACACCAGCAGCTTTTCGCGGGGATCCTCGCCCATTTGCTTCCACCAGGCGATGATTTCCTCACCGCCCTCGATCGGCGGGGCGGAGTCGGGCCGCAAGCCGGTCCACTCCGCGAGCCAGGCCGGCGCGTTCTTCAGAAAGGCCGGAGTGCCGAAGGTGTCGGGCAGGACGATCAGGAGATTGCCGCCGTAATAGCTCTGCCACTCCTTCAAGACGTCGTAGGGCGCCCGGCGCAATTCCTCGTCGCTGTCGGCGAGCGCCGCCAGCACCATCGGCAGCTCGTGGGCGTTGGTGCCGATCGCTTCCAGGTCGGTTTCCATGGCCAAGAGCACGTTGGAGGAGCCGATCAGCCGGTCGCCCAGCCCTTCCTTCAGCGCTTCCACGCACCAGCGCTGCCACAGGAAGGAATGCCGCCGGCGGGTACCGAAATCGGAGATGCGCAGATCGGGGAGCGCCTGCAATTGCTCGACCTTCTGCCACATCTTGGCTTTGGCGCGGGCATAGAGGACGTCGAGCTCGAAGCGCTTGAAATCCTTCATCGCAGCGCGCGAGCGCAGTTCGTTGATGATCGCCAGCGCCGGAATCTCCCACATCATCGTGTGGGTCCAGGGCCCATGGAAATACAGCTCGAACTGGCCGTCGACCCGGCGCAGTTCGTATTCGGGCAGCCGGAAATCCTCCAGCCACTCGAGAAATTTCGGGCGGAAGATCTGTCGCGTACCGTAGAAGGTATTACCGGCCAGCCAGATCATCTCGCGCTTGGTGAAGGAGAGCGAGCGGGTATGGTCGAGATGCTCGCGCAGTTCCCCCTCGTCGATCACCTCGGCGAGACGCACGTGCTTGCTGCGGTTGTTCAGCGCGAACGTCGCCGCGACATCCGGATGCAGCCCGTGGATCATCTGCAGCATGAGCAGCTTGTAGAAATCCGTATCGAGCAGGCTGCGCACGATCGTGTCGAGCTTGAAGGTATGGTTCCAGACGCGCGTCGCGATGTCGGTCGCAATCATCTTCGGCTCCTCTCATTCGCGCCGCGTCGAGGCGGATACGCTGCCCTGCCCTCCAAGAGGGTCTGCCGTTGCGAATGACAACGTTTCAGCCGTTACAGGAGAACGCGACGCGGATAAAGCGACCCCTGCCGCGGCGGCGCGATCATCGTGAACGGATCGTCGTCCTTGTCGTGGGGCTCCGCCAACCCAGCCTGGCGAAGGCTGAACATGGCGCCGCGCCGTCGTCAAACCGTTCAGCGGCCTCCGGGGTCACGGCCGATCCGCTTGCCTCACCGCCCCGAATGGTGTCGAAACGCCGTCACGTCACGATATTCGCTCAGATCGCGATACAGGAGATCCAATGCTGAAATTCCACTTCCACCCGACGCCGAACTCGATGAAGATCGCGCTGTTCCTGAAAGAGGCCGGCCTCGATTACGAACTGGTGCCGGTCGACACGCTGAAGGGTGAACAGCACCAGCCGGCCTTCCGCGCGATCAACCCCAACGGCAAGCTGCCGGCGATCGAGGATAACGGCAAGCGGGTGTTCGATTCCAACGCCATCCTGCTCTATCTCGCCGACAAGCATGGCCAATTCGGCGGCAAGCCGGAGGACCGGGGTGAGCTGTTGTCCTGGCTGATGTTCGTCGCCACCGGCCTCGGTCCGTATTCGGGTCAGTCGGTGCATTTCCGCACGGCGGCCAAGGGCAAGTCCGATTATGCGGAGAACCGCTACACGCGCGAGGCGCAGCGCCATTACAAGGTGCTGGACGACCACCTGGCCGGCCGGGAATTCTTTGTCGGTGACAGCTACACCATCGTCGACATCGCCGCTTGGGGCTGGATCGACCGGGTCGCCAACGTGCTCGGCGAAAATGGACTCGTCACCTATCCAAACCTCAAGCGCTGGTTCGATAGCGTCAACGCGCGCCCGGCCGTCGCCGAGGCGCGGCAGATCGCCAAGGACGTCTCCTTCAAGTCGGAGCGCGACGAAGCCGCGCTGCGCGCCTTGTTCCCGTCGAACTACGCCGAAACCGCCTGAGACGGACCATCGGATGCCGCCCCTCGCCCTGTCGGGGGCGGCGGTCCATCCGAGCGACCGGGAGACGGTAAGCGCTCTCACCCACGCCGAAGGGATCCGCCATGCAACCACCCACCGCGCTCAACGCAGCCTTCGCAGCGGGCGACACCGCCGCTGTCATCACCGAAACGCTGGCCATGGACGGCGCAACCACCGTCGTCGACATCGGCTGCGGCCATGGCGGCCTTGCCAAAGCTCTGACGGCGCGTGGCTTTCGCGTCACTGGCATCGACCCTGGCGAGGCGGCGATCGAAGCGGCCCGAACGGCTGCGCCCGAGGCCGACTTCGTGGTGGCCCCCGGTGAAAGACTGCCCTTCGCGGACCACAGCTTCGACGCCGCCGTATTCCTCAATTCCCTGCATCATGTGCCCAAGGCCCGGATGCTCGATGCGCTCGGCGAGGCCGCACGCGTCACGCGGGCAGGCGGCACCGTTCTCGTCGTCGAACCGCTCGCCGAAGGACCGTTCTTCGAGGCGGTGCGCCCCATCGATGACGAGACCAACATTCGCGAGGCGGCGAACCGCGCGGTGGCGGATGCCTGCCGGGATGGCCGGTTCGAGCTGCGCGGCAACGTCGTCTTCGAGCGCAAGGAACGCTTTGCCGACGTGGATGCGTTCATCCGCCGGGTGGTGTCCGTCGATCCGACCCGCGCGGCGACGGTCGAAGCCAAGCGCGGCGAGGTCGAGCGCCTGTTCGCGGCGAAGGCCACAAAAGATGAGGGCGCCAACATCTTCGCCCAACCGCTGAGGGTCTACTGGCTGCGCAGACCATGAGCGTTTCCCCATGACGGATCTCAGCGACATTCCGGCCAGCGACCTACTCGCCATGTTCCGCAGCCGCGAAACGTCCCCAACGGAGGTCTGGGCCGACGTCGAGCGCCGCATCGCGGCCTGGGAGCCGTCGATCGCGGCGCTCTGGGCCTACGATCCTGAGAGCGCCCGGGCGGACGCGGCGGCGGCCACAGAGCGCTGGGCCAAGGGCGCGCCGAAAGGTCCGCTCGACGGCGTGGCGGTCACTATCAAGGAACTGATCGCGACAAAGGGCGCGCCGGCGCCCAACGGCACCGCGGCGACGACGCTCGTTCCCGCGCCTGAAGACGCGCCGCCGGCGGCGCGGCTGCGCGAGGACGGCGCGATCATCTTCGCCAAGACCACCTGCCCCGATTACGGCATGCTGTCGTCGGGCCTGTCGAGCTTCCACAAACTGTCGCGCAATCCCTGGGACATCCGGCTCAATCCCGGCGGCTCCAGTGCCGGCGCCGCCGCAGCAGCCGCCGCCGGCCTGGGGCCGCTGCATCTGGGTACCGACATCGGCGGCTCGATCCGCATTCCCGCCGGCCTCACCGGAACGGTGGGCTTCAAGCCGAGCTACGGCCGCGTGCCGATCGATCCAACCTATATCGGCCGCGTCGCCGGACCGATGACCCGGACCGTTGCCGACGCAGCGCTGATGATGGCGACGCTATCGCGGCCGGACGTCCGCGATCCGACCGGCCTGCCACCATCGGCGATCGACTGGAGCGACTTCACGCTCGACCCGAAGGGGCTGCGGATCGGCGTCATGGCGGAGGCTGGATGTGGCCTGCCCGTCGACCCGGACGTCTCGGCGGCGCTCGCCGATTGCACGCGCGCCCTGGAAGAGGCTGGCGCCGTCGTCGAACCGATACCGGGAACCCTCACCCGCGCCATGCTGGACGGTTTCGACCACTTCTTTCGCGCCAGGTTCTGGGCGACAATGTCGGCCCTGCCCGACGACAAAGGCGCGATGGTGCTGCCCTATATCCGCGAATGGGCGGCCGGCGCGGCGGTCCTTTCCGGCACCGATGTCGCCGAGGCCTTCGACCAGATCCAGGCGATCAAGGCGGCCGCCGCGGCCCCCTTCGTCCGGTTCGACGCCATCCTCTCGCCGGTCAACCCGCAGGCATCCTGGCCGGCCGAATGGGCCTCGCCGATCGACGATCCCGCCCGGCCGTTCGAGCACATCGCCTTCACTCTGCCGTGGAATGTCGGCGAGCAGCCGGCGATCAGCATCAACGGTGGGTTTACCGGATCCGGGCTGCCGATCGGCGTACAGATCGTCGGACCGCGCTATGCCGACGGCTTCGTTCTCAAGCTGGCAGCCTTGTTGACCCATGCCGTCGATGCCCAGCCGCGTTGGGCGAGCCTGCATCCTTCAGCCGCGTGACCGTCCGAGCTTCGCAACGGCCTGGTTCAAAAGCCTTTGATTGTCCCAAGTAATGGATCGTTCATCTCTTCGGCGGGTTCCTGGCGCTTTTCCGGCAAGATCGCGCCGACGCCCGCCCATTCCGGACGGCATCAGATTGAACATTCCTGCGCTTCCGCGATAAGACGCAGGCGTAATTCAACGACGATGGCGCGAATTTTTGGACACGGACCCGGTTACCACTGCCGATTTGGCCGGACTGCTCGAACAGATCGCGCGCCGGCTGCACTCGCAGGGCTATGCCTCGCAGCTGTTTCCGGCCCAGTGGGCGGCGCTGCGCTATGTCCAGTCGGCGCCGCCGCACTTGCGCACGGCGATCGATCTCGCCCGCTTCCAGGGCCTCGCGTCGGGTGCCGTCGCGCGCACCGTCCGCACCCTGATCACCAAGGGCTATCTCGCCAAGCTGGGCACGATCGGACGCGGCCGCGCCGAACAGCTGGAACTGACCGATCGGGGCGTCGTCCTTTTGAAGAAGGACCCCCTGCAGTCCATCGCGGCCGCGCTCGAGCCCCTGAGCGAGAACGAGCGCCAGATCCTGGCGAAAGGTCTCGATATCGCGATCCGCTCGACGATGGCGGGGGACAGGCCGGACGCCTCTTGACCCGGATCGAACGGCCCGGCGCAATCTGGATATTCAGTCGGCGAACCGGCCGTCGGCCGCGTCGAGTTCGGCCCGCATCCTTGTGACGAGCAGGCTGTCGTCGGGCGCGCAATTGTCGTGGGTGACAAGCTCCCCGGCTTTCACCGGCCGCGCCACCGTCGCCTTCTCGACCAGGCCGAGCGGCAAGGCCCGCCTGGCGCGCGCGTCGTCCCAGGTCATCGCATAGCCACGATAGTCGGCCTCGCCGATCCGCCCCAGCATCTCGCCCGGCTTCAGATCGCGCTTGGCGATGGCGCCGCATTCGGCCACCGGCCGATCCACGGGCACCATGTCCGGACGGCGATACATCACGGCGCGGGCCGCCGACAACGGCGTCTCCAGACTGGTCAGATGAAACGGCCGGATCAACGCAAAGCACGGGCCCGGGCCGACCTTCAGATCCGCCATCCGCTCGATCGCGCGGGGGTGGCGCGGCTTCACGACACAGAAGACGCCGGGCGCGACCCCCTTGCCGATCGTGTAGTCGACGCATCCGGTCTTCGACAGGATGCCGCCATCCTCGGCCGTGCACAGCACCTGGCCAAGATTGTCACCCGTCGCTTCCGGGCCGTGCATGCCCGGCACGTCCGGCTTGAGGCCGGTGCAATTGGCGATGGCGGTCATCTCCACCATCGTCTTCGAGCCGTCTATAAACTCCACCAGCATGCGGGCGTTCATGTCCCGCTGCCGCGCCTCCTCCTCGTATTCCTCGGGAATGGCGGAATGGCGCAGCGGATTGTTCTTGCCCTTGCCGGCGGCAACCACCTCCATGCCGAGACTCTGGGCGAACGAGATCAGCTCCAGCGTCGAGGCAGGTTCGTCGCCGGCCGATCCGGTATAGACCACGCCGGCCTCCCGCGCCTTGCGGGCGAGCAGGCGGCCGACGGTGATGTCGGCCTCGACATTCAACATCACGATGTGCTTGCCGTTGCGGATCGCCTCCATCGCCAGGAAGGTCCCGACCTCCGGGCTGCCCGTAGCATCGACGACGACGTCGATGCGGCCGGCCGCGCACAGCGCGCCGAGATCGTCGGTCACGGCGATTTGACCGGCCTCGATCGTCCGGTCGATGTCCGACGCGCTAGCCGCGACGACGCCATGATCGTCGCTGTAGCCCGCCATGGCGATCGCCTGCATTGGCCGCCGGGCGCTGTTCGCCGCGACGGCGCCGACGCGGATTCCGGTCATCAGCGCGATCTGGACGACGATGTCCGTGCCCATCTGCCCGGCCCCGGCCAGACCAATGGTCACCGGTCCGTGCCGGTCGGTGTAGGCGGCGAGCTCGGCGGCAAAGCCGATGCGTTCGATCATGAGGCAGACAGTCCTAAGGTGGCGGCCCCGCAAGGCGGAGTGTGCGCGTTCTAGAGCAACATGGGCTCCGATGGAATTGGCTCGCGCGACGCAGAGGCAACCATACCAGGGCCGGCCGGTTCCCTCACTGGGCGACCCTGTCGCCGCGGCCGCTGCCGGTAACGGTTCGCAGGATCAGGACGAGGTCGCCGACGAAGCTGCGCTCCGCGACATAAGTGGCATCGATCTCGGCGAGCCGAACGGGGTCGGACATGTCGACACCCATCACCTGCGCCTTGCCCGTGATACCCGGCCGCACCTCGAGGACGCCGCGTCGTTCCCGCTCGGCGATCAGTACCGTCTGCGACGGCAGGCAGGGGCGCGGCCCGACAAAGCTCATCTCGCCCTTGAGAACGTTCCACAATTGCGGCAGCTCGTCGAGCTTGAAGGCCCGCAATCGCCGCCCCAGCGGGGTCACAGCCGCGGCGGGCGTCTCGTGGGAAGCGGCGGATTTGGTCGCCCGATGCATGGTTCGCAGCTTGTAGCAGACGAAGGTTCGACCCCGCAGACCGACCCGCTCCTGGGCGAAAAGGCCAGGACCGTCGCTGTCGCGGCGCACGAGAATGGCGAGGACGCCGATCAGCCAGCCGAGCAGGATCAGCCCGACAAGGCTGGCGAAGAGGTCGAACAGTCGTTTCATCACAGCTTCCGCGAGGCGCAGGGACCGCTCTTGCAGCGAAACCCGGCCATGGTCCTGACAAGACTGCGCCGGAGTATCGGAGTCGACACAGAGGAAATTGACGGCGCCCCGCCCCTGACACTATCGAATGAGGCTGGCAAGAGGTGGATCATGAGCGACGGCGATACGGCGGGCGACAAGCAAAAATCAAGGCGGCAGCAGCGGCTGGAGGCGCAATTGCGGGAAAATCTCCGCCGGCGCAAGGAGCAGGCCCGCGCGCGCCGTGACGAGAGCGCGGAGCGAGATCCGGCCGATGCCGCGGAAACCGGCCCCTCCTCCGCTCCGCAGGATGAGCCCAACTCGTGACGGTTCGAGGCGACCCGCCCGGTCGCTTGACCTTGGTCAATGTCACGTTCCTCGGACTCCCGCATCATGCTGGCGGGACGTGGACTTTGCGCCATGCCGCATTTAGAACCGTTCTGATAAGGAGTTCGCGATGATCGATTACCAGAGCCAGTTCGAATCGGCGATCGAGGCGTTGCATGCCGAAAAGCGCTATCGGGTGTTTGCCGATCTCGAACGGATCGCCGGGCAATTCCCGAAGGCGCTCTGGCGGCATGACGGCAAGGTTCGCGAGATCACTGTTTGGTGTTCCAACGACTATCTCGGGATGGGCCAGCACGCCGACGTGATCGCGGCGATGACGGCGACCGTCTCGGCGATGGGCTCCGGCGCCGGCGGCACCCGCAACATCTCCGGCACCAACCATCCGCTGGTCGAACTCGAGCGCGAACTGGCCGATCTGCACGGCAAGGAGGCGGCGCTCGTCTTCACCTCCGGCTTCGTCTCCAACGAAGCCTCGATCTCGACCATCGCCAAGCTCCTGCCGAACTGCCTCATTTTCTCCGACGAGTTGAACCACGCCTCGATGATCGAGGGGGTCCGCAAGGCCGGAACCAGGAAGCAGGTCTTCCGTCACAATGATATGGAGCATCTGGAAGAGCTGCTGAAAGCCGCCGACCCGGCACAGCCGAAGCTGATCGTCTTCGAGAGTGTCTATTCGATGGACGGCGACATCGCGCCGATCGAGAAGATCGTCGAACTCGCCGAATACTACAACGCCATGACCTATATCGACGAGGTCCATGCGGTCGGCATGTACGGCCCTCGCGGCGGCGGCATCTCGGAGCGCGACGCGCTCGCCCAGCGCATCGACGTGATCGAGGGAACGCTGGCCAAGGCCTTCGGCGTCCTCGGCGGCTATATCGCCGGCACCAAGGCGGTCATCGACGCGGTGCGTTCCTACGCGCCGGGCTTCATCTTCACCACGGCGCTGCCGCCGGCGCTGGCGGCGGCGGCGACCGCCTCGATCCGCCACCTGAAGACCAGCCAAGCTGAGCGCGAGGCGCAACAGCGCCAGGCCGCTCAGGCCAAAAGCGTGCTGCGCGGCGCCGACCTGCCGGTGATGGAGTCCGACACGCATATCGTTCCGCTGGCGGTCGGCGATCCCGACCTGTGCAAGAAGGCCAGCGACCATCTCTTGCAGCGGCATGGAATCTACATCCAGCCGATCAATTACCCGACAGTGCCGCGCGGCACCGAGCGGCTGCGGATCACCCCGACGCCATTGCATTCCGACGCTCTGATCGCGACGCTGAAGGACGCGCTGGTCGAAACATGGAAGACCGTCGGCATTCCCTTCGCGACCGAGCGGCCGGCCCATGCCGAACGCTCCGCGAAGGTGACGCCTCTGGTCGTTTCGCAAGCCGGCGGCTGAGCCCCGGCTAGAAAAGGCTTCGTCCAACCATCGTTGCGGGGTATTTTGATGAAAGTCTCGCTCGATCATTTCCTGGGAAAGCTGCCGCTGCCGGCCACCGCCGAATGGCCTGATGGCGTCTTTCATGCCGAGGCCCTGTCCCACGGCACCATGACGCTCGAGATCTTCGCGCCGCGCGGCGAGGACCGCCAGCGTCCGCACAGCCAGGACGAGCTCTACATCATCGCGTCCGGCCAGTCGGATGTCGTCAGGGACGGCGAGCGCGGACATGTCAGAGCCGGCGACGCGCTGTTCGTGCGGGCCGGGACGGAGCATCGCTTCGAGGGGATGTCCGACAACTTCGTCACATGGGTGGTCT
Organism: Aurantimonas sp. E1-2-R+4; assembly: GCF_036549515.1. Classification (NCBI taxonomy): domain Bacteria; kingdom Pseudomonadati; phylum Pseudomonadota; class Alphaproteobacteria; order Hyphomicrobiales; family Aurantimonadaceae; genus Aurantimonas; species Aurantimonas sp. E1-2-R+4. Next base: position 31,738 of record NZ_JAZHLK010000024.1, read on the forward strand.
TCTGGGGACCACCGGGCGGCGAGGCGCCGGCGCCCTCACCCTCGGTCTTCGCTGCCATCGACGCCTGACAAGCGTTCTTTCTCGTCGATGGGGGGCGCGACCGTGTCGCCCGGTCGCGCGCGGCGCTTCGCGAGCAGGGGAACCACCATCGCGATGCTGACGAAACGCACGACATGATGGGCCGCCACATAGGCAGGATCGACGTCGAACTGGAATGCCAGCACGGTCANATGCTGACGAAACGCACGACATGATGGGCCGCCACATAGGCAGGATCGACGTCGAACTGGAATGCCAGCACGGTCAGCGCCTCCAGAGCGCCAGGCGCATAGGCGAGCGCCACCTTTCCAAAGCCGATTCCGAGCGCCACCACGGCCACAGCCGCCGCCGCCGCGGAGACGACCAGCCCGATCGCAAAGGACCCGATGGCGGCCGGAAGCAGCCGCGAAAACGCCGTGATATTGATCCCCTTGAGCCGCGAACCGATCAGCGTGCCGAGAAGAACGAGGCTCGGGATCGCGAGCACCGGTGGAATCGCCACCGTCGAAACGCCGCCGACGTGCAACGCCCCGCTGCCGATCAGGGCGCCCAGCATCATCCCGCCGGGCAACCGGATCAGATGACCGGCGAACGCAACCAGTGCGCATAGGCTGAAGAGCACGGCGTAGTCGGCGAGAGTCCCTTCCGCGCCGCGCGCCATTGCAACCACGTCGGCGCCGCCTTCCAGCCAAGCGAGGATCGGCGTCAGGGCACCGATCAGAAAGAGCAGCCGGACGCTCTGGACGATGGTGATCCGGGTGAGATCGGCTCGGGTTTCGGAGGCGGCGGCCAGCACGAAGGACAGTGCGCCGGGAAGCGAGGCGAACAGGGCGGTGTCCTTGTCCCAGCGCAGCACGCGATGCAGGAAGGCGTGGGTCAGCACGATGACGACGCCGACTCCGAGCATCTGGACGGCGAAGGACAGCGGCCAGATGGCGATCTGCTCCAGCACGTCCGGCGTCACCCCGGAACCGGCCTGGACGCCAAGAACGAAGAACGCCAGCGTGCGCAATACCTGCGGCAGTTCCGTATCGAGCCCGGCGATGCTCGCCGCCGACACCGCGAGCACCGGTCCCAGCAGCCAGGCGACCGGCAGACCGAGCGCCGAGGCGGCAAGGCCGCCGAGTCCGGCGAGGGCGAGCGTTGCGAAGCGATGCGAGAGGGTGCGACCGTCGACGGCTCTCACACCGCCCGGCCGATCCAATCGACGAGACGGTCGGCGGCAGTTTCCACCTCGTCCAGCCGGCGATGGAAGCAGGCTCTGAGAAACCGATGGCCGGATTGGCCGAAGGCGGTGCCGGGCGCGAGTACCACCCCGGCCTCGTCGACGATGCGAAAGGCCGCGGCGCGGGTATCCGCGATGCCGTCGATGGCAAAGAAGGCGTAGAACGCCCCGTCAGGCGGCGTCATCGACACCCGGTTGGTGGCCAGGAGTCGCGAGGCGAAAATCTCCCGCGCTTCGGCAGCACGAGCGATCTGGCTTTCCACGAACGCCTCACCTTGTTCCAAGGCTGCGAGCGCCCCGCGTTGCATGAAGGCAGCAACGCCCGAAGTCGAATATTGAATGAGGTTCTCGATGATGTCGCCAAAGGCGGCATTGGTCTCGATCCAGCCGACCCGCCAGCCGGTCATCGCCCAGTTCTTTGAGAAGGAATTGACGAAGACGATCCGATCGTCCTCCTCCATCACATCGTGAAACGATGGCGCCCGTCCGCCGGAATAGTAGAAGCGGCTATAGATCTCGTCGGCGATGATGAAGATTCCGGCATCACGGGCGATTTCCAGGATGGCGCGCAATGTCGCCTCGTCGGCCGTCCAGCCGGTCGGGTTGGCCGGCGTATTGACGAACACTGCCCGGGTCTTCGGGCCGATCGCATCCTTGAATTTCTGCAGATCCAACTGCCAGCCCGCCTCGGTCCAGTCGAGCGCGACCTCGCGCGCGACCGCACCCTGGAGCTCGGTCGCCGCCGCGAAATTCGGCCAAGCCGGGCCGAAGAAGACGACTTCGTCGCCGGCCCCAGCGAGCGCCGCCAGCGTGATCTGGATCGCCTGCATCCCCGAACCGGTCACGAAGAAGCGATCCGGCAAGGACGGTCGTCCGTAAAGCCGCGCGGTGTAATCGGCGAGCGCCTGGCGCAATTCCGGCAACCCCCGCTGCCAAGTGTAGAAGGTCTCCCCGGCCTTGAGGCTCGCCGAGGCGGCGGCGCAGATGAAATCCGGCGTCGCGATATCGCCCTCGCCGGCCCACATCGGGATCAGCCCCTCACGCTCCCGCGCATAGTTGATCACGGCGACGATGCCGCTTTCCGGTGCCGCGACCGCTTCGCGCCGCAACTGGGTAAGATCGCTCATGGTTCGGCCTTCAAGGACGGAGATCGCGGCGCGACAACTTCGCGGATTTCGCCATCGCGCCTCGCGCGCGCCGCGTCAATCCCTTCGCACCGCTTACGGATGATCGGCTGGGCTCACGCGCGCGGCGCTCTGTCGGTAGCGACCGCCATCAAATCCCGGATTTCCTCGAGCAATTTTTCCTGACGCGGCACCTTGGAGACTTCGACAGGCTTGGCCTCTTCCTTGCGCTGCATCCGGTTCATGCCCTTGACCACGAGGAACAGGATGAAGGCGACGATCAGGAAGTTGATCGTCAGCGTCACGAACTTGCCATAGGCGAAGACCGGCCCCTGTTCGCGGGCGGCCTCAAGGCTCGTCGCGGTCACGACGGAGGACAGGGCGACGAACTTGTTGGTGAAATCGACGCCGCCTGTGAGGACCGCGACCAGCGGCATGAACAGGTCGCTGACCAGTGAATTGACGAGGCCGGAAAACGCCGCCCCGATGATGATGCCGATCGCCAGATCGACCATGTTGCCCTTGAGGGCGAATTCCTTGAATTCCTGAAGCATTCTTCGTCCTGATATCGACGGCGTGATGTCGCGCGGTTGCGCGCGATCATACAAACTCGCCGCGCCGACACAATCGGCATGACCGGCGGCATTCTCCCCGCCATATCTGGACTTGCGGCGGTCCCGGTGGTTTTGTTCGCCGACAGACGGCGGACCTCATCCGCCGTGGGAGGCTGGATTTGAACAGCGGCATCATCGTCGTCACGGCGATCGCCTATCTGCTTTTGCTGTTCGCCGTCGCCTGGTGGGGCGACCGGCGGGCCGCGGACGGCCATGCGAACCAGAGCCGGCCTGGCGTCTACGCGCTCAGTCTCGCCGTCTATTGTACCTCCTGGACCTTCTTCGGGTCGGTCGGCGTCGCCGCGCGGGACGGGCTGTCTTTCCTGGCGATCTACCTCGGTCCAATCCTCGTGTTCCTGCTCGCGCCGGCCTTCATCGAACGGCTGGTCCGGCACGCCAAGGCCGAGCGCATCACCACCGTCGCCGACTTCATCGGCTCGCGCTACGGCAAGAACCCTTCGGTCGCGGCCCTGGCCACGCTGATCGCCATCATCGGCACGGTCCCCTATATCGCGCTGCAGCTCAAGGCGATTTCGACCAGCGTCGCCGCGCTGGTCGCCCATTATCGCGCGACCCCCGAGATGCCGCCGCTGTTCAACGACCTCGCCCTGCTGGTCGCGACCGTTCTCGGCATCTTCGCAATTCTTTTCGGCACCCGTCATGCCGACGCCACCGAGCACCAGGACGGTCTCGTCCTCGCCGTGGCGATGGAATCGATCGTCAAGCTCGCCGCCTTCCTGGCGATCGGGATCTGGGTCACTTTCGTGCTGTTCGAGCCCGGCGAACTCTGGAGCGCCGCTCTGGCAAGCCCGGCCGTGACCAGCGCCTTCAGCTCGGAAATCGGAGGCCGCTTCCTCGCGTCGATGGGCCTGAGCGCGCTGGCCATCCTGCTGCTGCCGCGGCAGTTCCATATGACCGTGGTGGAAAACCGCACCCGCGACGAAATCCGCCGCGCCCGCTGGCTGTTTCCGCTCTATCTCGTTCTGATCAACATCTTCGTCGCCCCGATCGCCGCCGCCGGCCTGATCAAGCTTGGCGGCACGGTCGATGCCGACCTCTACGTGCTGTCGCTACCCCTGTCGCAGGGTCAGGACGCCCTGTCGCTCGTCGCCTTCATCGGCGGCCTCTCGGCGGCGACCGCCATGGTCATCGTCGCCAGTGTCGCGCTGTCGATCATGATCTCGAACGACCTCGTCCTGCCGTGGCTGCTCAAGCGCCGCGGTCCCGGCATCGACACCCGCCAGGACGAAACCCGGCTGATCCTCAACGTGCGCCGTTCGGCGATTCTCGTCGTGGTGTTCCTGGGATACGGCTATTACCGCTTCGCCGGAACGGGCAGCGGTCTTGCCTCGATCGGGCTCCTGTCCTTCGCCGCCATCGCACAGCTCGCCCCGCCCTTCCTCGCCGGCCTGTTCTGGAAGAGGGCGAATGCACGCGGCGCCATGGCCGGGCTCATCGCCGGCATCCTGATCTGGGCCTATACGCTGCTCCTGCCGGCGATCCAGGCGCCGGCGGTCACCGGATCCCTTGCGGCAGCGGCCGCGGCCACACCCGACATCGATCCGCTGCTGTTCGGCTGCCTCGCCAGCCTTCTGGCCAATATCGCCTGTCTCGTCATCGGCTCGCTCAGCCGCCCGGCGACCCCATTGGAGCGGATTCAGGGCGCTATCTTCGCGGCCAAGGACGCCGGCCCGGCCGCCGGCTTGCGCCGCACCCGCTCCGGCGTCAGCGTCGGAGAGCTGACGGCAACCATCGCGCGCTATCTCGGCGCCGAGCGCACCGAACGATCGCTGGCGCGCTTCGCCGAGGAGGAAGGCCGAACGCTCGACGCCAACGCGACCGCCGACAGCGCGACGATCCGCTTCTCCGAACAGCTTCTGGCCTCCGCGATCGGCTCGGCCTCCTCCCGCCTGGTCCTGTCGCTCCTGTTCCAGCGGCACGCCGATTCCAGCCGGTCGGCGCTTCGGCTCCTCGACGACGCCTCCGAAGCGCTGCAATACAATCGCGACCTCTTGCGGATCGCGCTCGATCAGGTCGACCAGGGGCTGGCGATCTTCGATTCCGACTATCGGCTGACCTTCTGGAACCGCCAATTCCGTGATCTGGTCGGCTTGTCGCCGGATTTCGGCCAGATCGGCACGCCCTTCACCGTCGTGCTCGACGAGCTGCTCGACGCGGGCGAGATCGATCGCGAGGAATACGAGGTGAGCTTCGAGAGCCTGACACGCGCCCCGGCCTTGCGCCAGATCGGCCTGAAACGCTCCGGGCGGGTCCTGGAGTTCCGCGCCAATCGGATGCCGGAGGGCGGGTTGGTGGCCACCGTCTCCGACATGACGGAGCGCGTCATGCAGGCTGCGGCATTGCGCGAGATGAACGAAAACCTGGAGGAACGGGTTCGCGTCCGCACCGGCGAACTTCTGAACGCCAACAACGAACTCGCCAAGGCCCGTCAGGTGGCCGACGCGGCCAATCTCGGCAAGACGCGGTTTCTCGCCGCCGCCGGACACGACATCCTGCAACCGCTCAATGCCGCGCGGCTCTATGCGGCCGCGCTTCAAGAGCGTCAGGACACCGGTGCCGGCCGGGAGATCGCCGCCAATATCGGCTCCTCGCTGGAGGCCGTCGAGGCGATCATCGGCGCGGTACTCGACATTTCCCGTCTCGAGGCCGGGGGAATGCAGGCCAAGGTCGAGGACTTCCCGCTCGACCGGCTACTGCGCCAGATCGAGACCGACATGCGGCCGCTCGCCGAGGAAAAGGCCATCGTGCTGCGCTTCGTGCGCACCAGCGCCGCCGTCCGCTCGGACCGTAACCTGCTCCGACGCCTGATCCAGAATCTCGTCTCGAACGCCGTCAAATACACACGGGCGGGCAAGGTCGTCGTCGGGGTCCGGCATCGGGTCGGCGGCAGCGTCGACATCGAGATCGCCGACAGCGGCATCGGCATCCCCGCCGACAAGCTGGAAACGATCTATCAGGAGTTCGTGCGGCTCGACGAAGGCAGCCGGACCGCCCGCGGGCTCGGCCTCGGCCTGTCCATCGTCGACCGCATCGCGCGGGTTCTCGACCATCCGGTCGAGGCGACCTCGGAGCATGGGCGGGGAACCCGCTTCCGCATCACCCTGCCGGTCGCCAAGGCCAAACCCGTGCTGCTGACCGAAACGCCGCTGCTACCGGCGCGGTCCGGCCTGGCGCTCGGCGGCACGCGAGTGTTGTGTATCGACAACGAGGTCGCCATCCGCGAGGGGATGCGCGTCCTTCTCACCGGTTGGGGTTGCGAGGTCGAGGCCTTCGGCTCGGCGGATGAGGCCGTTGACCTGCTCTCGAAGCGAGGCATCCTGCCGGATATCGCCCTCGTCGACTACCATCTCGATGACGGCAACGGGCTCGACGCCATCGGCCTGCTTCGCGCGGCGCTCGATCCGCAGCTTCCGGTGATCCTCGTCACGGCGGACCGGTCGCCGGACCTGCGCGAACAGGCCCTCGCCATGGACGTCGATGTGCTGACGAAGCCGCTGAAGCCTGCCTCCCTGCGAGCAGCGATGGGCCGCAAGAGCAGCCGCCGCGAAGCGGCCGAGTAGCCGAGCCTGGCGCCAGGCCCGAGCCCGACACCTGGCCTCGGTGCTCTCAGGCCGCGAAACCGCCTTCCAGATCGATGCCGAGTTTGGAGAGGCGGATCACCGCCTGCGTGCGACTGTCGACGCCGAGCTTCAAGAGCACGGCCGAGACATGCGCCTTGATCGTCGCCTCCGATATGCCGAGCTCATAGGCGATCTGCTTGTTGAGGAGCCCCCGGCCAAGCATGGTCAACACCCGCGTCTGTTGTGGCGTCAGTGTCCGGATGCGCCGGATCAGCTGCGTCACCTCCGGGTCGCGCTCGGCATCGAGTGAAATGTCCGGCGGCAAGAAGACCTCGCCGGCGAGAAGCGAAAGAATCGCCTGACGGATCGTGTCCAAGCTCGACGATTTCGGGATGAACCCCGAGGCACCCAGATCGAGGGCCCGCGCCACGATCGGCGCGTCTTCGCTGCCGGAGACGATCGCGATAGGAACCGAGGGGTGATCGGCCCTGAGCAATGCCAGACCGGACAGCCCGCTGGTGCCCGGCATATTGAGATCGAGCAACATCAGGTCAGCGTCCGGATTGGCCGTCAGCGCCGCCGCGGCCTGGTCGAAATCCGCCGCTTCGACGATCTCGGCCGGGTCCGGCAGCGCCGTCAGGATTTCCCGCAGGGCGCCGCGAAACAGTGGATGGTCGTCGGCCACGATGAAGACATGGCTCATGTCCGTTGTTCCTCCCGTCGTATTCCCGGTGCCGCCGCGGCGCTGCGGCGGCCGGTCCTCCCGGCTGTCGGCTTTTCTTGACCCTCTTGGTCCTCCGGATCAAGACCATTCCCTAATGGCAGCCGCTTCACGGGATACTTCCGGCGAAATGGAGGACGATTTCGCGCGAATGCGGCCGCGCACGATGTTCGACGACGTAGATGCCCTGCCAGGTTCCAAGCATCATGCGTCCCGCCGAAACCGGCACGGCGAGGCTGGTCGCCGTCAGCGCCGACTTGATGTGGGCGGGCATGTCGTCAGGCCCCTCCATCGTGTGCGTATAGGGGGCATCCTCGGGCGCCAAGCGGTCGAGTGCCCCCAGCAGATCGTGCTGGACGTCGGGATCGGCATTCTCCTGGATTGTCAGAGACGCGGACGTATGCCGGATGAACAGCGTGACGAGGCCGTCGCGGGCTCCCGCCGCGGCGAGACGTTCGGCGATCTGATGACTGATCTCGACCATCGACCGGCCGGGCGTCGAAATCCTCAAGGTTTCGATATGTTGGCGCATGGCGGACTCCCTGCATTTCACGCGTCCGTTGGATCGCACCGGCCACCTCGACCCTACAACCCTTCGTCGCGCGTCCTAACTTCTTTCCCCGGCAACAGGGAAACGGCAATGACACAAGCGCGCGTGACGATCGATCCGACAGTTTTCGACCCGGACGTGACGGACCCGGAGATCATCGAGCTAAATGACAGAATCATCGCCGAACAGAAGATCCTGCCCAGTCCCTGGTCCATGCCGGTCGAGCGGGTTCGGGAGCTGCGCAAGGAAGGGCGCGGCGTGTTCCCACCTGCTCCGAAGGACAAGGCCGCCGAGACGATCGTCCATATCGGCAGCGCCGGACGCGAGATCGCGGTTCGGGTGCTCAGGCCCACGGACGGAGCCACACGCGGCACCTTTCTGCACATCCACGGCGGCGGCTGGGTTTTCGGCGGGTCCGAGGAATCCGACCCGCGGCTGCGGCGGCTCGCCGACAACACCGGGCTCACCGTTGCCTCGGTCGAATACCGTCTGGCGCCGGAAGACCCTTTCCCGGCCGCTCTGCATGACTGCGCCGATATCGCGCTGGCGCTGGCGAACGGCCATCTGGCCGATCTGCCGCGCGGCTTCCTGGCGATCGGCGGCGAGTCGGCCGGCGCGCATCTCGCCGTTCTGACGCTGCTCCGGTTGCGCGACGAATACGGCGTGACACCGTTCAAGGCGGCCAATCTCGTCGCCGGCTGCTACGATCTATCGCTGACGCCGAGCGTGCGCAATTTCGGCGACGAGCGCCTCGTCCTCAATACCGACGATGTGAAGGAATTCGTCCTGCGCTTCGTGCCGGAAAGCTACTCCCTCAAGGACCCGACCGTCTCGCCGCTCTACGCCGATCTGAAAGGCTTGCCGCCCGCTCTGTTCAGTTGCGGAACACGCGATCTCCTCATCGACGACACGCTGTTCATGGCGGCGCGCTGGATTTCCAGCGGCATCGAGGCAGAACTGGCGCTGACCAATGGCGGGGCGCACGTCTTCCAGGCCTTTCCGACCAAGGCGACAGAGCGCTCGCTCGACGAGATGGAAGACTTTCTCAAGCGGCGGATGGAGTTTCCGGTTTTCGACATCCCGACGTGATCAAAAGGGCGATCAGGTCCGATCCGGTTCGGCCTCACCGTCTGCCTTGTCCTTACCGGAGCCCAGATCGCGCTCCAGTTCGCGGACGATGTCGGCAAAGCCGCGGAAGACTTGCCGCATCGTCTTGATCGCCTGATCGGCCGCGTCCACGTCGTCGACAGCGCTTTTCCCGCCTTCGAGCGCCGCGACCCGCGCTTCGAGATCGGCGATCCGGCTGGCATCGGCCCGCTGGCCCTCGCTCGAGCCCTTGCAGACCAAGGCATCGCCCTCGATCCGGCAGAGATCGACCGCTCCAGTCTGTGTATCGAGCCGGGCGATGCCGCCCTCGACCGGCTGCATCTGATAGCGGCCGCCGCTGCTGTCGAGGATCGACTGGGCGGATGCCGGCACGGTGGCCACCATGCCGGCCGCGAGGAGGACTGAGACGAGTCGGGACATCATCGCTGGCTCCATCAATGCGACCCTGCCGCCCTTGAGAGACGCGGCAGGCAATCGAAAGCGTAGACCTACCGCGTGACCGTCTCAAGGCAGCGGGTGATTGACCTGGCGCCGCCGCTCTGGCACCGGTTTGTCATGGATCAGCCCATCTACAAGATCGCGCCCCGACCGCTCTGGGAAGCCGCCAAGGCGAAAGGCCAGTTCGACGGCGCGCCCATCGACGAAGCGGACGGCTTCATTCATTTCTCCACCGGCGGGCAGGTCCGCGAGACCGCCGCCCGGCATTTCGCCGGTCAGAGCGATCTGGTGCTGATCGCGGTCAACCCGGACAAACTGGGCGACGCGCTGCGCTTTGAGAAATCGCGCGGCGGCGCACTGTTCCCGCATCTTTACGGCCCGCTTCCCCTCGACGCGGTGGTCTGGGTCGAGGATCTGCCGCTGGGAATCGACGGCGGCCACCAGTTTCCCGGCTCGGTCAGATGAATCGGCTCTACCGGCTGGCTCGTCCGGCCCTGTTTCGCCTCGATCCCGAGCGCGCCCATGCCCTGTCGATCGCGGCCTTGAAGCGCGGGCTGATGCCGAGGGTCAACACGCCGGTCGACAACCGGCTACGGACCGTCGTCGCCGGCATCGCCTTTCCCAATCCGCTCGGTCTTGCCGCGGGCTACGATAAGAACGCCGAGGTTCCGGACGCGGCGCTGCGGCTCGGCTTCGGCTTCGTCGAGGTCGGCACGGTGACGCCGCAGCCGCAGGAGGGCAACCCGAAGCCCCGCATCTTCCGCCTCGAAAAGGCGCATGCGGTCATCAACCGGCTCGGCTTCAACAATGACGGCCACGCCGAGGCGTTCGAGCGCTTGGAAGCGCGCATTCGCAAGGCCGGGATCGTCGGCGTCAACATCGGCGCCAACAAGGATTCCAAGGATCGGGTCGCCGACTATGTGGAAGGCGTCAACCGCTTCGAGGCCGTGGCGAGCTATCTGACGGTCAACATCTCCTCGCCGAACACGCCGGGGCTGCGCGCCTTCCAGACCGGCTCGGACCTCGACGGTCTGCTCAAGGCGGTGGTGGCGGCCCGCGACGGCTACGCCGCGCTCTCGGGCGGCCCGGCCAAGCCGCTCTTCCTCAAGCTCGCCCCGGATCTGGCCTCCGATCAGATCGACGAGATCGTCACCGCCGTGCGCAAGCGGCGAATCGACGGACTGATCGTGTCGAATACGACGCTGTCGCGGGCCGGCGTTGCGGGCCAGCCGCACGCGCTCGAAGCCGGCGGCCTGTCGGGCCGGCCGCTGATGGACCGCTCGACCTATGTGCTGGCGCAATTTCGGCAGGCGCTCGGGCCGAGTTTTCCGCTGATCGGCGTCGGCGGCGTCGAAAATGCCCGCACGGCGCTGCGCAAGATCGAGGCGGGCGCCAATCTCGTGCAGCTCTATACGGGGCTCGTCTATGAAGGGCCGGACCTTCCGGTGCGTATCCTGAAGGAGATGGTCCGCTATCTCGACCGGACCGGCCTGGATCATATCTCGCAACTGCGTGGCAGCCGGACCGACGAGATCCTGGCCGAGCCACCGCCCTCGGACTGAGCCGGTTCAGATCCCGGCCGTGCCGAAGGTTTCGGCCCGGCGGCGCGGCAGCAGTGCCATGAGGCTGATGCCGCGAAAGCCGAGGAAGACCAGCAGCGCCGCCCACAGCCCGTCATTGCCGAAGACCGGCGATAGCGCATAGGCGCCGACGGCGAAGATGACGAAGGATGCGATCATCATGTCGCGCATCGTCCGCGACCAGGTCGCCCCGATGAAGATGCCGTCCATGATGAAGGCGAGCGCGCCGGCCAAGGGTGTCAGCGCCGCCCAGACCAGATACTCGCCGGCCGCGTCCCGCACCGCCGGGTCCGTCGTCAGGAAGGCGATCAGCGCCTCGCCCGACACGAGGAAAAGCGCCGACAGCGCCAGCGAGAGCCCGAGCCCCCAGACGAGCGTCAGCTTGACGGCCCGGTCGAAGGCCGGGCGGAATCGCGCCCCGACCGACCGTCCGACGAGCTGTTCGGACGCCGTCGCCATGCCGTCGAGAAAATAGCCGCCAACGAGGAAGAAGTTCATCAAGATGCCGTTGGCGGCCAGCGTCAGCGCGCCGGTGCGGGCGCCGAGGCGGGTAAACAGCACGAAGGCACCGAGCAGGCAGAAGGTGCGAATCATGATGTCGCGATTGACCGCGATCATCCGCGTGATGCCCCGCCGGTCGAAGATTCGGGCCGACGACGGCCGCTCGGCGCGATCGAAACCGCGCACAACCACCAGGAAGCCGACGCCCGCCCCCACCGCCTCGCCGCAGACCGTCCCGACCGCAACGCCGGCGATGCCGTATTCCATGACCAGGCCGAACAGGATCGACAGGGCGATATTGGTGCCGTTGACGACGATCTGCAGCGCAAGTCCGAGGCCGCCGCGCCCCCGGCCGAGCACTTGGCCGAGGATGGCGTAATTCACCAGCGCGAAGGGCGCCGAGAACATCCGCAGGAAGACGTAGAGCCGGATGGTTTCGGCGACGCCGGGTCCCGGCGCGATCGCCAGCAGCCCGAGCGATGTCACCAGCGATTCGGCGAGGATCAGCAAAAGGCCGATGCCGAGCGCGAGAACCATGGCGCGCCAGAATACCGCCTGCGCCTCGCGACCGTCCGCCTCGCCCATCGCCTGCGCGGTCAGTCCGGTCGTGCCCGAGCGCAGGAAGTTGCAGGTGGCGAAGGCGAAATCGAAGATCAACGCGCCGACCACGAGCCCCCCCAGCGACGTCGCGTCACCGATGCGCCCGACAACGGCGGTGTCGGTCAGGCCGATCAGCGGCGTGGTCAGGAACGCCAGCGTCATCGGCAACGTGATCGCCCAGACCTCTCGATGGCTGACCGTGAAAGGCCGCGAACGCCCCGGCCCCGCTACTGGGCCGGACTCCGCCGCACTCTCGATCTGATCGTCACCGTCACGTCGCATCGACGGGAATTGGCATTCCGCTCGAGGCCGGGCAAGCGAAACCTTGTCGCGGTGCCCCGGGCCCGCAACGCCCTATCTTGCCAGGTTATGCCAGTTCCGATGATCCACCACCCCGCCTTCGACGCCGAATTCGACGCCCATCATCGCTTCCCGATGTCGAAATTCACGCGGCTGGCCCAGATTCTCGTCGAGGACGGTGTCGTCGCGCCCGGCGGCTTCCATATTCCGGCGCCGGCGCTACCCGGCTGGCTGCGGCTCGCCCATGATCCGCTCTATGTCGATCAGGTGCTGTTTACCGCCGTGCCGCCGGCGATCGAAAAGGCGATCGGCTTCAAGGTGGACGAGCGGGTCGCCATGCGCTCGCGCTGCGCCACCGGCGGCACGGTGCTCGCCGCCAAGCTGGCACTGGCCGAGGGCCTTGCCTGCAATACCGCCGGCGGCAGTCATCATTCCCACCGTTCCGGCGGCGCGGGTTTCTCCGTGTTCAACGACGTCGCCGTCGCCGCCGCCGTGCTGCTGGCCGATGGCGACGTCGACCAGGTGCTGGTCGTCGATTGCGACGTGCATCAGGGCGACGGCACGGCTCGGATCTTCGCCGAGAACCGGCGCGTCTTCACGCTGTCGATCCACGCGGCGAAGAACTATCCGACCGACAAGGCGAAGTCGGACCTCGACGTGCCGCTCGCCGACGGCACCGGCGACGCCGCCTATCTCGAAGCACTCGGGGCGGCGCTGGCCGAGGCGACGCGGCAGTCCCAGCCGGAGATCGTGTTCTACAATGCCGGCGTCGACCCGCACGCGGAGGACCGGCTTGGGCGTCTGGCGCTATCGGATTCGGGGATTGCCGAGCGCGACCGCACGGTTATCGGCTTTTTCCGCGACCGGGACATTCCGGTCGCCTGCGTCGTCGGAGGCGGCTATTCGCGCGATATCGAGGCGCTCTCACGTCGCCACACCATCCTGCAACGCGTGGCGCGGGAATTCGGTTGACCGCCAGTCCGCAACGTCCAAATTTTGTTAATAAAACTCAATAAACTACTTGTATAACTGAAATTATGGGATCATTCTCATCAGAATTCCTTTACGGAAGTCAATGCTTTCGGGGGTATGCTTCCATGCAATCGTCTCTCGGTCGATTATTTCTCATGGTCGTCTCCGGCATCGTACTTGTGGCTTTGACGGCATGGCTCCTCGACACCAAATCCGATTCCTTCTCCGTCTTTGCGGTAAATGATGGGGCGATCGTGCCCGTCCTCGAACGACTGGGCATCTTCGTCGCGCTTGCCTTGTTCGTAGAAAGGACGACCGAGGTCTATGTGTCGGTATTTCTGGAACCCAACCAACCGAAGACCCCGTCAGCGTTGCCCGGCCCGGGCGACGTCATGGGCAAGGCAGCGACCAAATTGCGAGCCACGATCTTCTCGCTCATCCTGGGCACTTTGATGGGCCTTGCCGGAGTCAGCATTCTGGGTGCAATGATGGCGCCCGATTATACAATGAAAATCCCAATGCGGCTGGTCGATATCCTCCTCGTCGGAGCGCTTCTCGCGGGTGGCGCCGACCCTATCCACCAGATCATGGAAACAATCAGCCAGAGCGCCAAAGCGATGAAGGAGCGGGCAGAGGCCGGGCGGGAAACCCAAGCGGCGGAAGTAGTCGCGGCGGAAGTAGCTGCGGCGGAAGCGAAGGCGGCAGCAGCGGAAGCGACTGCGGAAGAGGCGGCGAAAGCAGCGGAAGCGGCAGTGGCGGAAGCGGCGAGAGAGCCAAAAACGACAGCAAAAACGCAACTAGCAGAAGCGGCAAAAGCGCTTGCAGCAGAAGCAGCGAAAGCCGCGGTAACGGCGAAAGCGGCGGCTGTAGCAAAGAAGTTCGGGCCCTAAGTTACAGGCCGTTCAGTTTTCGGCGCCGCGCAACGTCCTTTTAGCGCCGTCCGAGCGTCAACAGCCGCGAGATGATGAAAATCGGCACGACGATCGCGGCGCCGAGGATGAAATAGTCGATCGCCCGCTCCAGCGAGCCGAAGACGCTACCCCACAGCCATTGGAACAGATCGACGACCCAGTCGACGACGTTCGCCGGGCTCCATTGCAGCCAGGACAAAATCACGCCGACGACGATCGACAGGAGCACGAGCTTGACGATGACGCCCAGCGGCGAGCCGCCGAGGAAACTGTTCACCCGTTCCGACATGATTGGTCTCTCCAGTCCTCGTTCGTCCCGTCGCAGGTAGGCCGAGCATCGCGATGACGCAAGGTCGAGCGGCAATGCGGAAACCGGAGGCCAAACTCCGCCCGCGTTACCTCGCCGGCCCGTCCGGCAGCATCGCCTGCAACGTCTCCAGCCGGTCCGCCTCGAAGGCCGGCTTGTCCCATCGAAGCCGCGAAACGCGCGGAAACCGCATCGCGACGCCGGATTTGTGCCGGCTCGACCGAGCCAGCCCCTCAAACGCCACCTCGATGACCAGGCCGTGGTCCGGCTCGGCCCGCACCGAGCGCACCGGCCCGAAGCGCTCGACGGTGTTGTCGCGGACATATTTGTCGAGCTGCTTCAGCTCCGCGTCGGTGAAGCCGAAATAGGCCTTGCCGACCGGAACCAACTCCGGTGCGTCGACCGGCCCGGTCCACACGCCGAACGTATAGTCGGAATAAAAGCTCGACCGTTTGCCGTGGCCGCGCTGGGCATACATCAATACGGCATCGACCAGATAGGGGTCCTGCTTCCATTTGAACCAAGGCCCCTTCGGGCGGCCCGGTACATAGGCCGAATCCCAGCGCTTCAGCATCAGCCCCTCGATCACCGGATGCGGAGGCGCGGCGCGCAGGCCTTCGAGGTCGGCGAAGCATTCGAACGGCACGAAGGGCGAGAGGTCGAAGCGCGATGGCTCCAGCCGGGCGAGAAAGGACTCCAGCTGTTCGCGGCGCTGGGCGAAGGCAAGTCCGCGCAGATCGGTTGCGCCATCCTGGAGGAGATCGTAGGCGCGCAGAAACACCGGATAGCGCTTCAACACGGCGGCCGAAACGGTCTTGCGGTTCAGCCGCTGCTGCAGGTCGGAGAAGGTGCCGACGACGAGTTCGTCTTGCGTTGGACCTTCATGCTCCGCGACTTCGGCCGTCCCTGACCGGGCGTCCTTCGGCGTCGCCACCAGCAATTCTCCGTCGAGCGAACCCTCATAGGTCATGAAGTCGAGAAGATCCGGAAACGCACCGGAGATATCGTCGCCGGTGCGCGAATAGAGTCGCCGCGTGCCCCGTTCGGCCGTCGCCTGCACGCGGATGCCATCCCACTTCCACTCGGCCGCGTAGCTATGAGGGTCGATGCGCTCGTAGTCCGGCTCCGCCAGCGCCTGCGACAGCATCACCGGGCGGAACGGCGCCGCGGCGGCCGAGACCGGCTTTTCCGCCCGGCCCTCCAGCCAGGCGAACAGCGGCTCATAGGGCGGCTCCAGCCCGTGCCAGAGTTCCTCGATCTCGGCGATGGCCTTGCCGCCGAAATCGGCCAGCGCCTGCTTGGCGAGGCGCGAGGACACCCCGACCCGCAGCCCGCCGGTGACGAGCTTGAGCAAGGCGTAGCGGCCGGAGGAATCCAGCCGGTCGAGCCAGGCTTCGACCAGCGCCGGGCCATCTTTCCGCGCGGCGCTGTCCAGCGTCGCGACCACGTCCGCCAGCGTCGGCGGGGGAGCCGACGCGCGCGCCTTTGCGTCATCGGGCGACGGCCAGACCAAGGCGATAGTTTCGGCGAGATCGCCGACATAGTCGTAGGAATAGCCGAACAGCACCGAATCCATGCGGCTCGCCATCAGCGCCCTCAGCATCGCCGGCTTGACGCTTTTGATGTCGAGATCGCCGGTGATCGCGGCCAGCGCATAGCCGCGCTCGGGGTCGGGCTCGGCGCCGAAGAAATCCGTCATCAGCTTGAGTTTGCCGTTGCGCGACGGTGTCAGCACCAGGCGGTCGAGAAGTTCGGCAAAACGCTGCATCGTGTTCCGAAGACAGATGGATGTCGGCGATAGATAGGGCACCGGCTCGCCCGCTTCAGGGGCGGATGTCACCGTCTGCGTCTCTCCTAAACGGCGCTGGCCGGCAGCGGCCCTGCCCCGCGCATGCCGCGCAGCCGCAAATGATGGCGGGCGGTGAACACCGCGTCGGCGTCCATGCCGGGTTCCCGGATCAGCCATTCGAGATAGTCGTCCGGCACCTTGGCGATCTCGACGCCCTTGTGCCGACCGAAACGCAGCCGCGCCAGCAGCGCCGGTTCGTTGGAGACCCGCTCGGCCCGCTCGAGAAAATCGGCGAGATCGGCGCAGCGCGGCCTCAGCGCCGCGGCGATCTGGCGCAACAGAACCGCGGTGCAGACGGCGTCGTAGAGCGCCCGATGCGGGTGCAAGTCCTGCAGCAGCGGGGCGACCGGCGACAGATCGAGCGGCACGTATTTGATAAGGCTTTGCAGGCCGTGCGCCTTTACATGCGGAAACGCCCGCAGCGCCAGTTTGTGCGTGCACAGCCAGCGGCCGGTCAGCCGCAGGCGCGGCTGGTCGAAGCTGGCGCGCTGGGCGGCGAACCAGGACGCGGCGGCGAACGGCTTCACCGCTTCGGCGAAGGACGGCGCCCCTTCGAGCATTTCATCGGTGATCTGGTGAACCCGGCGGGCGTGCGGGTTGATCGCCACGCCGGCCGGGTCGCAGAAACTCTGCATCGGGTTGCCGATGGCGCCGGTCGAAAGATCCACGTCGACCGAGCCGATCTCGATCACCGCGTCCTCCTCCAGCCGCTGGCCCGCCGTTTCCGTGTCGATCACCCGGACGAGCGGCACGAGCAGATCGGCGGACAGCGAGGGCGTCGTCGGGACGGGTGGAAACAGCTCGGACATGGACCGACAAAATCGCCCGCTCCGGGACAGGACGCAAGTCGGTGTGGTGCTTCGAGACCGCCCGCGCGGCTCATCGTGACAGTGCGACCCACCTCGCATAGAGATCGGGGCTTCTTTGCGTCGCTCGGCACGATCTGCTAACCGACACCCATTCTTACGTTTACGTCAATAAACCGCGAGATGCGCTGATGGCACTTCCCCCGATCCTCGACGGCCGGCTTAAGATTCCGGTGATCGCGGCGCCGCTGTTCATCATCTCGCACCCGCCGCTGGTGATCGCCCAGGCCAAGGCGGGAATCGTCGGCTCGTTTCCGGCGCTCAACGCCCGGCCGGCCGAGCAGCTCGACGAGTGGCTCTGCGAGATCGAGGAAGCGCTGGCCGCCCACGACCGCGACCATCCAGAGCGGCCAGCGGCGCCCTTCGCCGTCAACCAGATCGTCCACAAGTCCAACGGGCGGCTGGAGCAGGATCTGGCGGCCTGCGTGAAGCATAAGGTGCCGATCGTCATCACCTCGCTCGGAGCCCGTCCGGAACTCAACGACGCCGTGCATTCCTATGGCGGTATCGTGCTGCACGACATCATCAACGACCGTTTTGCCCGCAAGGCGATCGAAAAGGGCGCCGACGGGCTGATCGCCGTCGCGGCGGGCGCCGGCGGCCATGCCGGCACGCTGTCGCCTTTCGCGCTGGTCCAGGAAATCCGCGAATGGTTCGACGGGCCGCTGTTCCTATCCGGCGCGATCGCCAATGGCCGGGCGGTGCTGGCGGCCGAGGCGATGGGCGCCGACGGGGCCTATGTCGGCTCGGCCTTCATCGCCACCGACGAGGCGCGCGCGGCTGAGGACTACAAGAACGGCATCGTGAAGGGCCGCGCCGGCGACATCGTCTACACCAACCTCTTCACCGGCGTTCACGGCAATTATCTGCGCGCCTCGATCGAAGCGTCGGGCCTCGATCCGGAGAATTTGCCGGAGAGCGACGCGACGCTGATGGATTTCGGCGGCGCCAGCGCCAAGCCAAAGGCCTGGAAGGAGATCTGGGGCTCGGGCCAGGGCATCGGCGCCGTGCGGTCCGTCGGCCCGGCCGGCGCACTGGTCGACCGCCTGGCCGAGGAATACGCGACCGCCAAGCGCCAGATCTGCGGCTGACCGGACACCGGGTGGCCCCGCTGCCGCGAAGCGCGGCGCTCCGCAACGATCCGGCACGCCCCTCGGCCCATTGCAGTCACCGGTCGCGCCGATGCGGAACGGCACCGCGCTGATTGCGGCTTGAACCCGGCCCCGTTTAAGGCTATCAGGACGCCGTCCGTGGGTGATCCGCCCGCCGGCCAAGGCCGCTTTAGCTCAGTTGGTAGAGCACATCATTCGTAATGATGGGGTCAGGTGTTCGAGTCACCTAAGCGGCACCAAAAATTTCAATGACTTAGTTTCTGAATTGCGCAGATTGCTTCCCAAGAAGCCTTATTGGGAAGCGCATGGGAAGCTGTGCTCAAAGAACTGCACAAGCGCGACGAGATGGACATCTGGCTCCGCTCGGCATGGAGATCCGCCAAATCTACAGCACTCGACCCGATGGCATTCATGGCTATAGGCGCGCCGGTCCCGCGCGCTGACGCACATGGACATTGGACCGGGGGTGCTTTTTATTCCCTTGAGATCAGGTCGGAGGAAATTGTTTCGTGCGTACAAAAGCATTTTTACTCGCGATAGCCGTCGCACTTCAGGGCTGCGCCGCGAGCCAGTCCAGTTTCTATGCAAATCCAGCGAAGCAAAACGTCTCAAGCTTATGCCGTGCTGTCGAGAAGAGCGGCGATCCGCAGTTTTCTCGCGACCTCGTAGCCGAGTTGATTTCGCGGGGTGTGACCGTGGAAGAGTGCCGGACGACCATTCGACGCGAAAACACGATCCTAGCTGGCGTTGCAATTGCCGGCGCGGCGGTCGCGGTCGGTGTGGCCGCGGTGATGGTGATGACCTGATTTCCCATAACCCAAATCTGGGTTATGCAGCCGAGCGCCATGCGAGGCCGGTGACGCGCTCCAGGCGTTTTCCGGCATCCTAAAAACAGCGATCGAGACGCAAACGCGCGCTGGCGGGCGAGACGCTGCGGGTCGTGTCGAGGGGTACGGATTATATCGGAGCTTCGGTCAGATGATTGCGGTCCAAGGCCGCAATGCATTTACAAACTTTGGGAGTGACTGCTGCTCCAACGTGTCAAGGTACTCTTCGCCCGTTTTCTCCGGCTTCTTTAGGCGCTTCCTGCACGTATGGATCGCATTTATTACCGCAGCTTCGTCGAGATCGAATTGAGCTAGGAGAAAGTCGTCCGGGTGCTGCACCTCGATCTCATATGTGTCCACCTCAACCGCCGGGAAATCTCGCCGGTTGAATGTGATGATCCCATCTGCAGCGCATTTAATCGCAGCAGCCAACACGTGCCGGTCATTTTCATCCGGCAAGTGGAGGGAAGGGATGAGGTCTTGGTAGCCTTCGACGAGACAATCAAGAACCGCCCTGTTCATCAACTGTTTGGTTCTTGCAAGGCGGCTTTCGTCGAGATCAGGGCGGTTCTTGATAAGGTTTCTCATCCACTCGTCGTGGATGTCATTTGTCCATCTGGCGCGGAATAAACCGGACGAGGCCAGCGTAAGCAAGAGGTCCCGGAGGGGCGCTGGATAGAGTACGCATGCATCGTATATGACTGTGTACTTTGAAATCCTAATTTTTCATCCCCATATCTTGCAGATCTTCCGCCAATTCGTCCAAAGCCTTTTTACGTGATTCTTCTGACTTTATGCGGAATGCTTCAAGGTCATTGAACCGAATGCGCCGGTGGGTGCCGGCTGTGTGGAAAGGCATTTCCCCCTTACTCAACAAGCCGATCAAATGCGGACGTGAAATATTGAGCAAATCCGCCGCCTGCTGAGTGGTTAGCTCCGCATGGATCGGTATAAGGGTGACTGCATTTCCCATGCCCATTTCCCGCAGAAGATGAGACAATAGGCGGGCGGCGGAAACGGGAAGCGTTAATTCCTGGCCGTCATCTAGCTTGACCCGAAGGGGCCCTTTCGCGTTCTTGGCCAAAGCTCGACTGGCTTCCTCAGCCAACTCTTTGTCGTCAGCTGATGGAATCACAGTGCCGGGCCGTTCCAATAGGTCGGCTTCCATCGAACTCTCCTCTCGTGTGAATGTGTTCTTCGTATAGCGCTCGGTTTCTATAAACGCAATAAACGAAACAACGATCCGACGAAAATTTGGTTAACGGTCTGCAGCTGCGCAAGGCCCGCTCCATCGTCGCTGAAACGTTATCGGGTGCAATTCCCGGTGTGACGGGATCAGCCGGTGATTTCGATGCTATTGCCCCACCATCCGCGTCGAATGGTCTGACGAGTAGCGACCGCTGGCCGCCACGGCCGCCGCCGCTCCTGGCGATGGATTCTACGCTAGCGAGTTTCAGGAACAGCGGTCATTTCTCAGCCTGACCCCGGCGCCGCCGCCGTTCTCGGCGATGAACTCGACCCCGGCAGCTTCAAGGGCTGAAACCAAATCGGCCAAGGTGCGATTGTAGGGACTCCGGTTACCCCTCTCGAAATTCGCTATCGTGGCCTTTGCGACTTTGGACGCCTTGGCCAGTTCGTCTTGTGACCATCCCAGAAGTGCGCGGGCAGCGCGGCATTGAGCAGATGAGAGAGACAATCGGTGTAACCTTGCATCAAAAGTGTTGACTTGGACCAAACGTAGCATTATACCATTGATGCAAGGTTGCAGCAATGGAGACAGACCGAATGTACGACCGCCGCGCCATCATGCAAGCCGCTTGGGCTCGCTACAACAAGGGAAAGTCCCGCTTTTTCAATCGCCAGTGGTTTCGCGCCGCGCTCATTTGGGCATGGAAGGAAGCAAAGGATCGCGCCGGCATAGTCGCAATACGGGCGGCCCAAGATGCGCTAGCCGAGCGGGTTCGGGCTGAGCTTACAGCCGAGCGCGCCGCCGGAATCTTCCACGAGCCGACTGCCGCCGATATCCGCGAAATGATGATCAGCGCCACCCCGTTCCGCATGTCGGCCTCTCGGCAACGTGCTGAACTCGCCATAGCGGCATAACCCCGGCCGTATAAATCGGCCACGCATCCACGACAGGCAACATCGGAGAAAAACCATGCAAAACGACCCAATCGGGGCGAATGGCGAAGCCATGCCCACAATCACCCGCCGCGCCCTTCTGGCATCCGGCGCCGCTGCGGCCGCCACGGTTGCCATCCCGACCACTGCCGCGGCGTTCGACGAGAACAGCGCCCAAAAGGTGAAGCGGATCGGCTTCGAGTTGTCGGATGCCCTCGCCGATCATAATGGTGGCGAGTGGTACGCTGTTGTCGAACCAGCCAGCACGGATCGCCCGCCGCTGCTCCTGGGCAACAGATCAGCCCGCAACCACCACCAGTCGAACCCCGACACAGCGCTCTTTGCGATGGAGGAAGACTGGAAGAAGGCGATGGCGCGCTACAGGGTCGCCGCCAAGATCCACGACGAAGCCGAGCGGCGCTATTTCGCGGCAAAGCCCGCCCCTGCACAGGACGAGCCTATACCTGCCGAATTGCAGGGCCGTATCAACGACATGCGCATCGGCGATTGGAAGATCCGGGATCATCCGCTGAACGTCGCCTTGAGCGACCACCGTGCCCGCAACGAAGCGCGCCGACAGGCGAGAAAGGCCCATCTTCGGCGCATCGAGAATGAGACGGGGGTGAGGGCTGCCGAGCGGCGCATGAATGCATTGCTGGAGAAGGCAGACCGCATCGCACGGAGGATTACCAGAACGCGGGCACTCACGTCGGACGGGATGCTCGTCAAGCTGCGCGTCAGCAAGACGGGGGCCGTTGAAGCAGATGACCTCCTTGCGGCAATCGCTCGCGATCTGCGCGCCACCGCAAATCGGAGGGCATAATCATGGGAATCCATGAAACGCATGCCTTCGTCACTTCGAGGCGTCGCCAGCGACTGGAAGAGGTGATCGAAATTGCCATCGCCCTGCTCGACGCGCTGGACGGCGACGAGGACCTTGAGGAAACCGGCGATCTGGAGCCGTACCTTGCATGGGTTGGCACAGGTCCTGGCGTCTGCTTCACGGACGGCGACCGCGAGGACGATGAATGCGACAGGGGAGAACCGGGAGAGGATGACGAACCGTCTCTCGGCTGGACCGACGAGGAGGCCGAGCGAGGCATCGGCTACAGTGCGTTGGCTTCGCGACTGCCGTTTCTCGATGGCGAGGAATGTGCCGGCGACGAGCCCGAGTTCGAGGACGAACATGGGGAGGCGCAGGAGGCAGCATCGTTCTGTGCTGAAGGCTTCATCCGATAACCTGCCCCCGCAGTCAGGTTCCAGAAAAGGGCCGGTCGCAACGCCGGCCTTTCCTTTTTCTGCGCCCCGGCCCACTGTTGTACGAGAAAGCCCATCGATGAAGCTTCTGGGAGGAACGTGTGTTCAAATTTACAGCTGCAGTGACGATTGCGCTCGCTATCGCTACCCCTTCGCTTGCCCAGACCTATGGCACTTACGGCGCCAATCCATACCGGCCAGACCCCTATACAGGCAGCGGTGGCGGGCAGTTTGGCAGTAGCTCAAACAGCCCCGGACTCTATAGCAACGATGGGCAATTCCGCGGTAATTTGAACTCGAACCAATTCGATCCGAACAGCGTTGCCAACCCCTTCGGGAGGTACGGCAGCCAATTCTCGCCGGACAGCATCAACAATCAGTTCGGTGCGGGCAGTCAGTTTCATCCAGACAGTCCAACTAATCAGTTCGGCAATGGCCTGAAGGTCTGTGGCGTCTACGGATGCGATTAGCAGCGGTCGCGGGGTAAGAAGCGACGTAGGTTGCTGTCTCTGCATTCGCCCATACAAGTGCCCAAACCTCGCTCAACCCAGCACCTCCCGCACGAGCGCGCGGTTCTCTCGCAGCACGTCGTTCGCTGCTTTCCGCCATGCGACGAACTCGGCCGACCGCATGCCGTGCTTCAGGGCGTTCTGCGAGCCCTTGGCCGGCCCCGTGGACTTCCCGCCATGAAACCGGCAACGACCGTTCTTCATCGCGGGAGCTTTGCATGCTTCGCCCGTCCGCTTCGATCGGGCGCCGCAACGCGGGGCGAGGTTCATGTGGTCAATCGCCATTTTTTCCCTCCCCCGGGGTTGCGATGCCGCTTTGGTGATCAGGCTCGGCATCCATTCGGCCCGCGCGACTGACCTGTCCGACGATGGCCTGCCCGCCCTCGTAAACATGGACATGCTCGACACGGACTGTCTGCTGCCCACGGCCACGGTGCTTGTCGAACGCGTGAACGAGGGTGGCGTAGGAGCGGCTCAGCTTATTACCGTGGTTCAGCGCGGATTCGCGTCCGACGAGCGGCTGCTCGGGGATCATGGCCCGGCGATAGCACTCCATGGCAGCGTTATGCGTGGCGACCATTTGGGCGGCGAGCATCCCCTCGATCGCATCCTTCGGCCCGATGTTCATCATGGCGCCGGGCGCGCTACACTGGAGTTGCTTCTTCGTGGCGGGATCGACTGCTGCACCATACCAGATTGACCCAACCGCCTGGTTGATCAGCGCCTGGTTGAAGGCCGGGCTTTGCGTGCCCGCATAAACCTGATGTGGATCGTCCTTGTCATCCAGCAGGACGAGTGTTGTTTCCTTGCTCTCGTCCGAGATTGAGGATGGCCGGTCCTGTTTGGATGGCGTGGACTTAGCGCCCGATGTCACGGGTTTCAGATTGCGGCTACGCTGTTCCTTTGTCATCGTCATCCTGCCTACTCCGGCTGTTTCCTTGCTATTGCCCGCTCTGCAGGGCGCTTTTCTGCCTCGCCTTCAACGACTTGCGCTGCCGAACCACTACCGCGGTCGCAATGGTCGCGGCGCCGCTTGCGCGAACCACGATGTGCTCTCTTCAATGCAGCCGACCATCTTCGCCGTGGAGGAAAGGTCGGATGGTGGCGTCAAGAGCCCGGATGCGCTCGATAAGCTCGTCATCCGTCATATCGTCCATGTGGTTCACGTTGACGTTCAGATCGCGCGGCAGGATCGATGCGATGACCTTGAGATAAGCGTCTGGCTTGGTCTCGCGGACTTCGACAATCGCAGACACGCCATGCGCCTCGAAATCGTCGTGCATCGCGGACAGGAACGCTTCGCCGAGCTTGTTGCGCGAGCCCTTCGGCCGGCCCTGAGGATTGCCGCTCTGGCCCGGCTGGAACTTGAGGTCGTCACGCAGGTGAGCCGGCAGCTTCTCGGCTGTATTATCAGCCGCCCGCCCGTCGCCATCTCGTACCTTGCCCATGACGATCCCTTCAGATGAACACGAAGACTGCGACTGTCAGCATCGACGCCGCCGTGAGTACCGCCGGCAGGGCGGCATGGATATGATGACCGATCTTCAATGGGGAGGCCCACCCCATGGGACATCGATCTGCAGTGGCTTGCCCCGGCCGTTCTGGTCGGCGGAGACGGCTGCGGTCGAAACCGCCGCCTGACGATAGAGCCGGGCCAGCATCTTGAGCGTGCCGCGTTCCGCCTGCTTCGCCGGCTCCGTCAGGAGGATGCGAGCCCTCGCCGGATTAAGCAGCGCATCGGCAACGATGTCGTCGATCGTTTCAAGCCCGGCATGGCGCAGCGCCATCATCGTTTCGGCGCCGACATAGGCCGCCAGACCGCCGCCCACATTGCCGACCACGAAGCCGCCGGCGCCGGATACCGCGGCAATCATTCGGTCCAGGATGGTCTGCGTAATCTTGCCCTTCGACGCCGCCATGATGTCCTGCGCCGTGTTCGACTGCCCAGGTATGCGCACCGAGGCAATCGAGCGATTGGCCCGCTGCAGATCTTCCGCGACCCGCTGCATCAACTTGATTTCCTCGCCCGAGAACCCGGCCTCACTCAGCGCGAAGCTGTTCTGCCGGACGAAGTTCTGGAACGTGTCGGATTTCATGGTGCCGACGCCAGAGGTGCCCGCCTCTGTGTTCCCGACGAAGCGCTCGGCCATGTAATCCGCGACCGCCTTGCGAAGTCCCTGCTTCGCCTCCTTGTTGTCGCCGATGGCCTGCCGGATAGTCCGCATTCGCTTTACGCCGTCCTGCGCCGAGAACACCGCGCCGACCGTGCGCTTTATGTCCGCCGGATCGTCAAGCTTGAGCAGCCGGCCGAGAATGCCCTCCTGGGCAGCATCGAGAGCCGCTTTCCGCTGCACCCCGATCCTTGCCATGGTTTCCGAGGCGGCGCCGGCATTGGCAATGCGGCGATCGAGGTCAGGGAAGGCCCGGAGAGCATCCGCGTGCATCTTGCGCCAGGAGGCGAGCCGGCCCGGATCAAGCGTACCGTCCTCGCGCATCGCCGCCTTGCTGATACGATCGACCGCATAGCCTTCCAGCGCATCCATGGCGCCCTGATCGCCGACCGCCTTGCGATAGGCCTGGACATTCTCGAAGCCCTTCGGACCCGGCGAGAACACCCGCTGCGCTACCGTGGCCCCCTGCATGTCATAAGGCGAGGCAGTCGAAGGCCGGCGCCGGATCGGGCCGAGCTGACGGTTGTCAAAGGTAGCGACACGATCACGCGTCGCTTCGCGCGCCGCATTCAATCGTCCGAGGGCGGCTTCGTCGAAGTTGGACGGGAGACCATCGCCCGATAGTCCCGGATTGCCCGGAGCGTTTGGAAATTCCCCTCCCCCTTGGCCTCTGCCTCCAGATGCTGAAGGAAAAGCGGTCGCTCGTGCGGCTCCAGCCGGTCCAGCGCTCGCGCCAAGACTTTGCCGGGATTCTTCACCTGCCCTTCCGGCCTTCCAGGCATCTACGCTCCGTAGAAAGTTGGCCTCAAGCGTCTGTTTCGGGTTCATCTGCCCGGCCGCAACCGCTTGCTGCTCCTGCGCGACCTTCCCCGCGACCGCTGTTTCGAGATCCGCCTCGATCGCGGAGTTGATCTGCGTCATCCGACGATAGGCAGGGGTTTCGCCGTTAGCAAGGCGCTCCTGACGCATCTCCGTCTTCAGTCGGCTCTGTAGTGCCGTCAGTTCCTTGAAGGGGACGACATCGCCATACTTGTCGAGCACATCATAGATTGCCTGCTCGTCGGGGCTGGGTGGTTTCGCCGATACCGGGCGCTCCCCCAGTATCTCGGCCGCTTTCTGGCGCGTCTTCTCCGCAGCGAGAGCCAGCGATCCGTCAGGATCGACAGCGTTCCACAACGCACGTTCGGCTTCCTTGGCTTGCGCCCGTGCGGCTTCGAGAGAGCCCCGCAGAGAAGTTCCGGCATCTTCCGGCGTCATTCCCCGGTCAAGGTCGTCGGCGCTGCCACGGGCCGCCCCTGTGGCCCTGTCGAGGATGTCTTGCGTGGCGCGATCGATCTGCTGGAGGCGAGACCGCACAACAGCCGCGACCGTTTCCGGCGCGCCCCCTCGCTCGATTCCTTCCATCGCGCCGACACGCACCGCGTTCTGGTCAGCTCGCCGCTGCTGGAACAGATCCGGCCGACGTGTCGCCGCCGTCCGCTCCATCGCGCCGAGGCCCATGTCGCCGGTCGCCTGAAATGTCGTCGGCTTCGAGCCCGGTAGAATGTCGAGATTGCCCGCATTGATTGCCTGCCGCGCGGCCTGCGGATCGGCTGTGCCGGAGCGTAGCGCCTCACCGGCCATTCGCTCTCGGCCTTTCGCCGTCATCGGAGCGGCATAGTCTCGCGCCGCCCTCGCTCCCTGTCGAGCAAGCCCAGGAACACCCGCCGCCGCGACGCCAGCCGTGCCGGCCGCCATACCGCCAGCGAGACCCGCCAGCGGTTTCCACTGTTCGGGCACAAAATCCATTGCGGCCGAAGCGCCGCCACCCGACACGCCGCCAATCGCGGCATTGCCCGCGACCGCACCGGCCGATTCCGTTCGCCCGAGGATCTGCCCGGCCGACTGCGCAGCCTGCCCCGAAAGCTGACCACCGCGCACCAGAGCGCCGGCCGCAGCCTGTGGCGCCACCGTGTAGCCGACACCCTGGCCGATACCGCGCGCCACCTTCTCGCCCGTCGTGTCCGCAATCGTGTTCGCAGGATCGAGGGCAGGAGAGAGGCCGCTCAGGCTTTCGCCGATCCACTGCGAGCCCATGAAACTGTCACTCGGGATCTGCCCGATATCCGCACCCGTCGCCGCGTTGACGCCACGGATGCCCATGTTCATCGCCCCGCGCACCAGATCGACGGGAGCGCCGAGCGTCCCATAAAGCCCCTCGTTGATGCCGGCTGTGGCGTTCATCGCGAGGCCCGAGCCTTCCGCCTGGGGCTGCTGCGCTTGCGCGTCCTGAATTGCCGTCGCAAGCATTTGTGCAGCTTCGACATCCCCAGCGGCATCGGCGTTTTGCAGGGCACGCCCAAGTTCGTCAATCGTCGGCATTCTAGCCCCCCTGCCGCCCGTACTGCTTCACAAGATCATCAACCGACCTGGCGCCGGGATTAAGCGGCGTTTCGGCAGTGGGCGGCGCCCCAGCCGCAATGCCAACAGCGCGGACCATCGTGCGGATGCGTTCCAGCTTGCGCGCGGTCGACTGCGGGTCTTCGCCCGGCTTTGGAAGCAGCATGTCCGTCTGCGTCGCCACCTCGCCGGGGTTCGCCGTCGCGCCAGAAACCGAATACAGGTAGGATGAAATGATCGTCTGCAGGGAGTTGCGGCCCATCTGGAATTCGGGTGACGTGACGAACGGGGCGGCGCCGCCAAGAGTTCTCTCGGCAGCCTGATTGCCGAGTTCTGTCATCGCGCCGAACGTCTGTTCGACCGTCTGAAGCTCCGGCTGGATCACCGAATAAAGCTGCTGATTGCGGCGCTGGCCTTCGGTGCCGCCGGACGAAAACCGCGTGCCATCGGGAAGCTCGATTTCTACACCGCCCGAATTCGGCTTCGGAGCCGAGCCCAGAGGTTCGAACTTGCCGTCAGCAGGATTGAACGGGCCATAGGTGCCATCGGGCAGGATCTTGAACTGAAGATCCCCGCCCAACCCCTGCTTCTGCTGATTGAGTTTGAACGCCTCGCTCCACATGCCCATGCGGCCGAGCGCGATGATCTCCGGGTCTTGGGTGCCCTCAGCCCACTGCATCGAGGCGTTAAGGCGCTGCTGTTCCTGCGCACGTTCGCTACCCTGAGCCGCAATCGTGTTGTCAAAACGTGCCTGATCGAGAGCGTGGCTTTGCGCAAAGCGCGAGTCTTGCCGATCCCAGCCCTCACGCTGCAAACCGGCCTGCGCCTCCCGCTGGCGATAGCCGCCAATCGCCTGCCCCATGCCGTCGACGCCGCCGGCCATGTCACCACGCATCAGCCCCGCCCCGAGCGCAAGCAGCGCCTCTGGGTTGGTCTGCTGCATTTGCGTCATGCGGTCCATGAAGCCAGGGGCAACGCCGGAGCCCGGCGCCTGCGATTGCAAGCCGCCACCACCACCGAACAGGCCGTCAAAAAGTCCCATCGTATTATTCCCTTACCAGAGCCCGCCGCTCTTGCTGCCGCTTTTGCCGTCGCGTTCGGTCCTGCCGTCGGCGTAGCTCGTCGTGCGCCCGTTGATCGCCGAGGACGATGCCTCGTTGCCGGACGAACCCCATCCGTCGAAGAGCCCGCGATTGGCCGCCTGCCGCTGCTGCGGTTGGGAAACGCCAATGGTTCCGCGCATCCCTGACCACGGGTCATAAGACATCCCGCCCGGCGTCGTGGTGCCGCCATTGGCGAGGGAATAGGTCGGGCGGCCGTCACTGCCGACGACCACGCCGCCGCCTGGATTGATCGCTGGCGACCAGTCGTTCTGGAATGTTTCGCGGCCCATGTCGCCGAGGCCGATGCCGTTGCGAACGGTTTGCGAGCCGAGCAATCCACCAACCAGTGCGCCGGGAAGGCCACCTACGGCGCCGCCGAGCATCGCGCCGCCCATGATGCCAGTCGGGCCATTGAATCCGCCGCTGAATAGGCCCGGCGCCTTTGGCTGCGGCTGTGACGCCGCCACCATGTCTGCCATCCGCTGATTATCCGAGATGTAGCTGCCGGCCGGAATATTCCCCCGCAGCTGCTGGTCCTGCTGCACCTGACCAACGGGACCGGCTATGTGCGGGGCGGGTGCAACGTCACGAGGCGCTGGATAGCTGGCAGGCTGTGTGGCCTGCGCCTGATATTGCGGCTGTGCGGGCGCTTGCGGCGCACGCTGCAGGCCGGGGATGGGCGGATGGCCGAGCGCGTCGATCTGCGGCGTTGCCGTCGAGAATGCCGGCGTCTGATAACTGGACGGCGGCGGCGAATACGGGCTGGCCGTTGGCGCCTGATAGTCCGGCACGCCCGCAGCGCGCGGGCTGCCCATGGGGCCGGCGAAGTTCGGGCGTACGGTCGGAGCCGGAGCCCATGATCCTGTTGCCCCGGTTGGCGCCCATGATCCCTGCGCGCCATGTTGCGTTGCCTGCGCAATCCGGTCATCAGGCGAAAGCCGAGCGGCTCCTGGGATCGTCGCGGCCTTGGCGTCCATGCTGAAAAGCCCACCCATGCGATCCATGACGGACGGCGACAGGTCTCCAGTGGCCGCCCGCTGCGTCGGCGCGGGGGCGGCCGGAAACCCGCCCATCCGCTCCTGCACTGCCGGCGAAAGGCTCGCCATTGCGCTCGGGCGTTCCATTGCCGGGCGCGCATTGATCGACGGTGCGGTGCGCGAGAGCATGGCGCTTTCGCGCGGCATGTCGGGAATGGACGCCGTGATCTGCCGGTCGGATAGTGGCACGCCGGTCATGCGCTCTTGTACGGCGGCGGACATGACGGACGGAGGCGCCATAGCCGGCGACGGCCGAGACATCGGTGTCGGCACACCGGGGCGGCCCATGTTGCTCGCACGCGCCGTTGGCGTCGGCATTGCAAGGCCCATACCGGCAGGACGCGCACTCGGAGGTGCAACGCCGCCAAGCAGGCCGGCAGAAAGGTCGCGCATACCGCGCGGATCGTCGAGAAGGCCGCCCGGCATCGGGGTATTGGCCGGCGTGGTCAAGCCGCGAGTGGTGTTCGGGTCCTGATAGCCCCAGGCATCGGCGAGGCGCGCGTCTGCTGGCGACGGGCCGCGACGGGCGGCCACTTCGCGCGCACCTGCCCATGCGTCCTTGATGGTCTTCATGGACACGGTACGCTGGCCGTGCGGCGAGCCGGGAAGCGATGCCCATTCGTTCTTAGTCTTGCTTACGAAACCCTCGACATCGCCCTCAAGCACGTCCCTGAGCGCACCGCGCTCGTCGATCTTCGCGAGCGTCGCGACCTGTTGGCTACGGGGGCTGAAGTCCGTAAGGCCGAGCTTACCTGCGATTTCATTCCAAGTTCGCTCTACAAACTGGAAGGCGCCGGCTGCACCCGACCTGTTGCGCCGACCGTTGGCAGTAAAGCTCCTGCTAAGTGATTGACCCGGGTGAGCGTTGAGGTCTGGCAACGTCGTAAAGCCGAACCCAACGGAATACGGGTCATCCCTTTTTGCCGTGCCTTCGGCCTCCATGATGGCTGCAAGCACGCCCTGGACGTTCGGATCATCGAGTAAGCCCTCATAAAAACTGGCGTCACGTATTGGCACGGGCGGAACCCTCACTTACGTGTAAAAGAGTGGAGGTAGTCAGATGAAACGGATGGTTGCGGCGCTTGCCGCGTCGTTGATCACCCTTCCCGCCTTTGCGACCGGCTGGCCTGTCACAACCGGCGAGCCCTATGCGAAAGCTCGCGGAGACATGATTGCTGCGGGCTGGGAAACGCCGCCTGCAGCGCGCGACTGCGGTTGGGAATGGCGGGCGGACGTTTGCGCAGCCTACCAGGAGACTGAAGCCTGCTCGGGAACGGGCGCGGCTTACTGCTCTTTCCGGTTCGTGGATGCAGGTGGTAAAGTCGTTAGGATCGTGACGACGGGCGAGACCGTCGAGACGCTTGTCGTCCACGACGCTTTTGCCGTCGTCGAGGACTGAGACATCCTGGGGGTTGTAGTTAGGCATTTCCGACAGGCTCCCCACCAGCAATATGGTCGAAGGCCATTTCCGCCGCCTGATGGCAGCACCCCTCCGTCAGTGTCTTGCAGACCGCGCCGGCGCCATGCCGCATCGAGGCCAGATGCAGCGCCAGGAGCTTGTCCGCAGAAACGCCGGTGCTCGCCAGATCCTGATAGATCTGACGGGATTCCGCGAAAGCAGTCGTTTCCAGATCGGCCGAGAGTTCGAGGCTTTCGCGCATCGCTTGAAGAAGGTCGTCGGAGGTCTGAAGCGCCAGAAGCGCGTCGATCACCCGCAGCATTTCCACGCGGGATGCCTCGATCAGCGGGTCGAGTTCTGCATCCGTCATTATGCCGCCCTCGCCCGGTCGTGAGTGGGCGGCAGATCGCCTTTGTGGAAAACACCGGGGAAGTTGGCGCCACACTGCACCAGCTTCTCAGCGGCAGCAGTGATGACGAACTCGTTCACCGACATGCCGACGCGATTGGCCTGATCGAAAAGGCTGCTGCGGAAACCGGACGTGACCCGGCCGCCGTTCAGAAAAAGATTGACCGCGTTAGATTTGGTGTTGGTGGCCATTGCATGCTCCATCGACTGTTGAGCCAATTGGAGCATGTCCGCGCGTCGATGGACATTCGACACGGCTGGACATGGCTGGACATTTGAGAAGAAAGTGCTTGAGTTGCACGAGCGACGACGCCGGGAACATCACCCGGAGTGAGAGGTCTCTGCGGTCATGGCTTACGAAATCGACCAGATTACAGAAGCTGAGAGCGCCGGTGCAAAAATCCACCACTGAAGCGGCCGGATATCTGGCTGTTGGCCGGAGCAAAACTCCGCCAGTGATAGCCTTCGTGCCTTTGGCCGAGGGCGGGGATGA